>JANLUN010000567.1:0-3000 GCA_031363505.1 Planctomycetota bacterium
AAGCCCGACTTCGGTCCCCAGAAATCGAAGAACGGAAACGCACCGAGCGCGCGTTCGAGTCCGTCCGCGTAGGCCGTCGGCCAGCCGTAGACGGCCGGGATCTTGCGTCCATCGGCCGGATAGAACGGCCGCGGCGTGATCGACCAATCGACGGCCGCACCCATGTTCCACCACCAGAAGATCTTGGCGCAGGTGAACGAGGGATCGAGCGCGCGCGCTCTTTCATAGAGCTTCTCGCCGGCGACCAGCGCGTTCGACTGGCGCCAGAGCGCGATCTCGCCGTTGGCGCGATCGAACCAGCCGTTGCCGACGGCGCCGTGCTGGTCCGGCAGCGTGCCGGTCAACATCGTCGCCTGCGCGCTGCACGTGACCGCGGGGAGCACCGTGCTCATCGGCGCGAACGCGCCGGAGCGGGAAAGCGCGGAAAGATGCGGGGTCCCCGCGCCGATCGCTCGCGGCGTGAGGCCGACGAGGTCGACGAGCAGGACCGGCTTCATCGGCGGGATGATACCGATGCGCGAACGGCATCAGGTACCATCGCAAACATGTTCGATGCTCTGAAGAATCTGCTCCGTGGCCGACCGACCCTGATCAAGGGCGCCGGCAAGCTACCGGAAGGCCAAGCGAAGAAGATCGACCTCGGCGACATCATGGCCGGCGGCCGGCAGGTCGTGCTGTGCCGCGTCGATGGCGAGTTGTGTGCAGTGGATGCGCTCTGTCCGCACGAGGGCGGACGCATCAGCGACGGTCCGTTGCACGAAGGCAAGTACGTGATGTGCCCGCTCCACAACTTTCAGTTCGATCCGAAGACGGGGCGTGCGGTGAACATGGACTGCAAAGCCGCGCGTACCTACAAGGTGCGCGAGAAGAACGGCGACGCCGAGCTGTGGACGTGAGCGCGCGCCTCACGGCGACAGCGTGATCTTGTAGAGCAGCTCCGCTTCGCGCTCGGGATCCGGGTGCGCGGGGTCGGTCCAATACGGCGTGCGCTTGTAGAAGAGCGCGACCTCGATCGGTCCGTTCGCATCGGGATCGTCGACGACCATCGAGTGCGTCGCGTGCGCGGGGAGCAGCGTGTCGACGAGGTCGACTTCGTGTCGGTAAGGGCTGCGGAAGCGGTACACGTGGCGCCATGCTCCGGCTGCGACGCCGTTCTCGGGACGGGGCCGCCAGAACACATCGCTCGCGCGCGAGCGCTCGTCGGTGGGGAAGTGGTGTCCCGCGGCGACGTTCTCCACCTCGAGGATCCAGCGCGTGCCTTCGCGCCGCCCGCGCAGCGCGACGGCGCTCCGAACGAGCTCGATGTCGTGCCCGCCGTGCATCGTATGGTTGCGGCCCTTGGTGGCGTCGCCTTCGCGGTGGGGCATGTGGCAGTCGACGCAGCCGATGCCGCGCGCGGGATACTGCGTCTCGCGCCATTGCGCGACGGTCTTGTGTTGGTCGTGACACACGCCGCAGTACTCGGGGCTGCCGAGCGAGCGCACCGCTACCGGACGGCACGCTGCGCTGGGATCGTCGCGCGTTCCCGCGACGAGCCCGCCGCCACGAGCTTCGGGGGCGCTCTCGGGAAGGATGTGACACGCGATGCAATCGATGCCCTCCGAGCGACGCGCACTGCGCGGCAGCACGCGCTGACCGACGCCGGTTTCGTACACCGGTCGCGACGCGTGACAGTCGATGCAGTCCGTGTTCTGGAAGTCGTTCGAGAGCGCGCGCACTTCGGGATCCGTCCACGCTTGCGCGTGCCACGACTTCGACCACTCCTCGAAGACTTGCGGATGGCAGCTCTGGCACTGGCTCGAGCTCGTGAACGCCCACGTCGTCGTCGCAGCCGCTTCCGGACGGAACACGGCGACTAGCGCCCAGGCGGCGATTCCCAGGACGATGAGTCCGGTGAGGGATCGGGCGGATGTCTTCACGAACCGACGTCGGCCTTCGTCGCGGGTGCCGCGACGAGCCGTCCTTGTTCCAGCCGAATGGTGCGTGTCGCCAAGTGGGCGACTTCGCCCGGATCATGAGTGACGTGGAGCGTCGCGCGGTCGCTGCGATCTCGGAGCGTCGCTAGCTTGGCGACGAGCGCGGTGCGCAGCTCCGCGTCGAGCGCGCCTAGCGGTTCGTCGAGCAACAGGATGCGCGGGTCGGTCGCGAGCGCGCGCGCGAGCGCGAGGCGCTGGCACTCTCCGCCCGACAGCGTGCCGGGCAGACGCGACTCGAGCCCGCGCAGCTCGGCCCATTCGACGAGCTCGCCCGTTTTGCGCACCCGATCGTCACGCGACACCTTGCGCCGCGCGAGCACGAAATCGAGCGTGCGCGCGACCGAGAGGTGCGGCCACAAGCCGCCGCCTTGGAAGAGGAAGCCGATCCCGCGATCTTCGGGCGGGATGCGGATGCGCGCGCCGTCGCTCGCGACCTGGCCCTCGAGCACGACGCGGCCCCGCACCGGACGCACGAGGCCGGCGATCGTGCGCAGGAGCGTCGTCTTGCCGCTGCCCGAGCGGCCGACGACGACGACGTACTCACCGCTTTCGACCGCCAGGTCCAGGGGCCCGAGCGCGAGCGAGCGCGCGCCGGTCAGCATCACCTCGACGCCTGAGAGCTCGATCATCATGGCAACACCTCGAGTCGTTCGCGCGCGAAGAGCGACCACAAGAGGCCAGGTAGCAGCACGAAGAAGACGACGATCAAAGCCAGCGCCGCGACGAAGTCGTCGCGGCCGAAGTGCACGGCATTGTAGATGCGGAACATGATCGTGCCGTTCGCCGCGGGCACGAGGATCGCCGCGTCGAGTTCGCGCATGCACAGCACGAACACGAGGCCCGCGCAGCCCGCGAGCGAGCCTCGCAGCGACGGCGCGACGATCGAGAACAAGCGGCGCGTCGGGTGCGCTCCCGACACGGCGGCCGCGTCCTCCAGCCGTTTGTCGAGCATCGCGACGGCTCCCGAGATCACGAGGATCGGGAACGCGACGAACCGGCCCGCCATCAAGACGATCGCCATGCC
>JANLUN010000573.1:0-5296 GCA_031363505.1 Planctomycetota bacterium
AGCGTCCCCTGGCGGCCCATGTTCACGCCGGTCGACATGTGCACCGACGCCGCACCGGTAGCGCTCCACTCGCGCGCAAGACGCAGGATCGTGTCGGATGGGATGCCGGTGACGTCCGCCACGCGCGCCGCCGGGAAGCGCCGGATGAACGCGCGAAACGCGTCGACGTGTTTGCCGTGCTGTACCAGCGCGCGCTCGTCGAAGCCGCCCGCCGCGTCGATCTCGCACAGCAGCGCCGCCAGCAGGTAGACGTCGGTGTCGGGGCGGACCGGGATCCAGTCGCCGGTGCTGTTCGCGACCGACTCGATCCGGCGCGGGTTCACGAAGTAGATCGTTGCGCCGCGGCGCTTCGCTTCGCGCATCCGCTCCATCGGATCAGCGACCGAGATGAACGAGCCGTGCGAAACGCGCGGATTGGCGCCGAGCACGAGCAGGAACTCGGTGTGTTCGAGATCGGGGATCGGGTGGATCGTGCTGGAGCCGAACACCGCTTCGGAGCCCGCGAACTTGTTGGCGCAGTCCTGTGTGCCGGACGAGAACGCGCGCCGCACGCCGAGCTGCGCGAAGAACGCCGCCACGCTCGGCCCCGCCAGCGTGTTGAACGCGGTCGGGTTGCCCATGTAGTACGCGACCGCATCGGCGCCGTTCTGATCGACGATGCTGCGCACCCGCGACGCGATGTCACCGATTGCGTAGTCCCAGCTCGCGCGCTCGAAGCCGCCGTTGCTCCTTCGAAGCGGGTGGTCGAGACGATCCGGGTCGCGATGGATGTCGGCGCCGGCCAGGCCCTTGTTGCACGCGAAGCCGCGCGTCACGGGGTGCTCGCGATCGGGTGACAGCGCGACGAGCGCTCCCCCTTCGACCCGCGCAATAAGGCCGCAGGCCGGCTCGCAGACGCGACAGAAGGTGTGGATCTCGCGCGCTTCGGCTTCGCTCATCGCTGCGCCCTCCGTGTGGCGCGGCGAGCGTAGCGGCTAGCAGTCCGAGCCACGCACCCTATGAGCTCCCCGCGATCACGGCTGACCCGCGTCCTTGCGTTGGAAAATCACCTGGGGCTCGTACGCGGTGGCCCAGGCGGGCGTCAGGAACTCGTCGTAGCGCGCATCGTGGAGCAGGTGGCGCTCGAAGAAGGCGGTCACGTAGAAGTCGCGGATGCGCTTCGCTTCCGGGATCGAGAGCGCCGGCGAGCGACAGACGGAGAAGAACTTTTCGCCATAGGTTCGGCCCGCAAAGAGTTGTGCGGCCTGGGTTTCGGAAACAAGGCCGAGCGTGATGAGCGAT
The DNA here is from genome assembly GCA_031363505.1 of Planctomycetota bacterium. GTDB lineage: Bacteria > Planctomycetota > UBA1135 > UBA1135 > JANLUN01. The sequence goes on from JANLUN010000573.1 coordinate 1,282, forward strand.
TCGGCGAAGTCACATTGCCAGCTGAAATGCTGATGCGCCGCGTTCGTCGCTTCGACCCGGTAGATCGGCCGGCCGGTTGCGAGGTTCCACGGCTGCGTCGTCATCGGGTCGGCAGGGACGTCGAGCGTGCTCCCGATCATGAAGAGCGGGACGTCGATGGCGACGAGTTCCGCCTCCGGGCTCTGATACCCGACCTCGTACTTGCGCGCGATCGTCGCCACCGCGCGAAGGCGCGGATCGGGCGGAACGTCGCCTAGGCCGGGCTCGGAGTGGCCGCTCGCCGTGGCCGCCGCCGTCCATCCGCCGTACGAGAACCCCGCCACGCCGATCTGACTGGGGTTGATGCGCACATACAGCGGATCGAGTGGGTCCCTGTTGCGGGCGAGCATCGCGTCGATCACGAGCGACACATCGAGCGGCCGATTGTGGCGATCGACAGCGAACGAATCCCCGATGCCCTCCGAGTTGCTGCCCACATGGCTCGGCGCGGCCGCTACGAAGCCATGGCTGGCGAGCGTCTCCATCAGCGTGGCGGCCTCGGTGGAGACTCCGCCAAAGCCGTGGGAGTACACCACGAACGGAAAGCCAATGGTCACGCTCGGCTCGGCGTCCTCGAGCGACACTTCGGAGAGCACGCCAGTCCCGAGCACGTGGAAGTCGTAGAAGCTCAGTTCGCCGACCGCGTTCTCCGCATCGACGGGATACCAGACGTCGACCGGCAAGGTGCGATCGCCGCGCGCGGGATCGACCACCTCGAAGATGCTGTGCCCCACCGCGTACGCGCCTGGCTCCGCGGGAGACTGGAATCGCGAGCGGCCGGCGAACGCGTCGGGTGCGGCCAGCAGCAAGGACACGATCAACCACGAGAGGACTCGGCGGCGGCGCCGCGCCATCACGGAAGCGGCCAGGACCATGCCTCGCAGGGGACTGAAACTCATCGCTGTACCTCCCTCGCTCCGCGCGCGCGGGCCACGCGAGCACGGTGCGTTCACGCCGAACCCGATGCCGGTTGATGTTGGCCATCGCGAACCGATCTCTGCCCCGCCCGCTTGAAACGCCGCCGCATCCGCAGCAACGCGCCCATCAACAGCGCCACTTCGGCGCCGAGGCCGCAGGCGGGAGTCTTCTCCCAGTACGGCCACTCGGGCTGGCACTTCGAATCGGCGAAGTCGACGAGGCCGTTGCCGTCGTTGTCGAGCCCGTCGTCGCACTGCGGATTCTCGGGGCTGGCGAATGGGAACGGGCAGCCGGGATCGGCCATGTCCACCAGGCCGTCGCCGTCGTTGTCGAGGCCGTCGGTGCAGGCCCTACCCTCCGTCACGGTCAGGAACTGTCGGGGCGCCACGTTCCGCAATTCCTGCACGATGCCGGAGGGCCACTCGATGCGAAGCGTGTCGATGATCGTCGCGTCTGCGAGACCGAACTCGGCGTTCAGGCTCTGCTGGTTGTTCTGGCTGTCGCCGCCGGAGATCTCCCGCAGCTGCCAGCGGCTCGCGCCCCGTTAGAAGGCGTTCACGCGCACCTTCGCGCCGATGGCGGAGCGATTCGACACGGTGCCCACCAGCTTCACGTTGAGCCACGCGTTGGTGTTGCCGTCGTTGTGGTAGAGGAGGTTGGTATGCGGCTTGGGCTCGAAATAGCCCTGCGCGACGAACAGGTCGAGGAAGCCGTCGTTGTCGTAGTCTCCCCAGCTCGAGCCTGGAGCTGTGGCGGTAGGGTCCGTGACCACGATGCCTTCCGTGACCTTGCTGAACGTGCCATCGCCATCGTTGTGATAGAGAAAACTGTGAAACGGCGGCTTGCAGTCAGCAGAATCGGGATAGCACGTGCCAGTGGTGACGAAGAGGTCGATGAAGCCATCATTGTCGTAGTCGCCCCACGCAGTACTCGTGAAGAGATAGTTCGGGGGAAGCACGTCTTGCACGCCCGCGATGTCCGCAACGCTGCTGAACGTGCCATCTCCCTCGTTGTGATAGAGCGAGTTCGTCCTGACGTTCGCCAGAAACAGGTCGAGCAAGCCGTCGTTGTCGTAGTCGGCCCAGGAACTCGCAATCGTGTCTTCGACATTGCTGAGCCCGCTGTCCGTCACGGAGGCGAAGACGCCGTGCCCGTCGTTCCGATAGAGGAAGCTCTTGTAGGGGGAGGCGTTGCATACGAACAGGTCGATGTCGCCGTCATTGTCGTAGTCGACGAAAGCGCCGCAGAAGGAACTACCGGCCTGACGCACGACGGGCTGCCCGAGGATTCGGGTGAACGAGCCATCGCCCTGGTTGTGAAACAGGCGATTGTGACTTTCGTGGCCCGTGAGGAACAGGTCTAGGAACCCGTCGTTGTCGTAATCTCCCCAGCGCGGGGAATGAGTCTGGTACGCCTGCGTGTAGAGCGGACCGTCGGTGATCCAGGAGAACGTGCCGTCGCCGTCGTTGTGATAGAGCATGTTGTGCGCGACCTCGGGATTGCCCGACGTGACGATCAGGTCGAGGTGACCGTCGTTGTCGTAGTCGCCCCAGGCGGAGCCGTGCTGGTTGCTCGGGCTCTTCGGCATGGCTGCCTGGTCGATCAGCGTGAACGTGCCATCGTGATCGTTGTGATAGAGGTAGTTCGTCGTGGAGGCGAAGTTCGAGCCGACGAAGAGGTCGAGCCAGCCATCGTCGTCGTAGTCGCCCCAGGAGCCATTCCAGTACCAGGCGGGAACTGTGACGATGTCGCCAGTCGTGACCTTGGTGAAGGTCGCGGCGGCAGGGACGGCGGCTAGGACCAGCAGCGATGCACACGCGGCTGCGTACAGACGGGCGGAACGGGCACGCGAAGGGCTGGATGCGTTCGTGGTTCTAGAAGGCTTCATTCCAGACCTCCGCGCCGCCGGCGCGCGACACCGAGTAGCGGCAGCAGCAGCACGAGTTCGGCGCCGAGGCCGCAGCTGGGAACCTCGGAGTTTCGCCAGGGCTGCGTGCACTGCGGGTCGAGCGGCCCCAGCGCCACGCCGTGGTTCGCCGACGCGCCGCCGTCGAAGTCGAGCTTGCCGTCGCCGTCGTTGTCGATCCCGTCTTGACACGCGGGGCTCTCAGTGTTGCTCGTCGCGTCGTGGCATCCCGGGTCACTCGGGTAGTCGATGAGCCCGTCGCCGTCGTTGTCGATCCCGTCGTCGCATCCGCGGGCCGCGATCGCGAGCGTGTGCTCTCCAAAGGTGCCGGCGGCCGCGATGGCCGTGGCCGTGCCGGTCGTGCCGTCCACCGACGGCGGCGGTGTTGCCTCGCCGTTGTCGTTGTAGCCCCAGCAAACGACGTTCCCGGTGCCCGCCTGAATCGCGCAGCTGTGAGCGGTGCCGGCCGCGATGGCCGTGGCCGCGCCGGCCGTGCCGTTCACCGCCGCGGGCGGCGTTGCCTGGCCGTAGTAGTTGTCGCCCCAGCAGACGACGTTCCCGGTGCCCGCCTGAATCGCGCAGCTGTCGAAGCCGCCGGCCGAGATGGTGGTAGCCGTGCCGGTCGTGCCGTTCACCGCCGCGGGCGGCGTCGCCTGACCGTTGGTGTTGTTGCCCCAGCAGACGACGTTCCCGGTGCCCGTCTGAATCGCGCAGCTGTGGACCCAGCCGGCCGAGATGGTGGCAGCCGTGCCGGTCGTGCCGTTCACCGCCGCGGGCGGCGTCGCCTGGCCGAAGTCGTTGTTGCCCCAGCAGACGACGTTCCCGGTACCCGTCTGAATCGCGCAGCTGTATAAGCCGCCGGCTGCGATGGCCGTGGCCGCGCCGGCCGTGCCGTTTACCGCAGCGGGCGGCGTTGCCTGGCCGTAGTAGTTGTCGCCCCAGCCCACCACCGGGCCGTCCGAACGCGCGAGGCCGGCGGCGAGCCACGCAGTCGCAACAGCCACGGTCAGCACGGCGGCGCGGATCAGATCGAGAGACATTCTGGTGTCCCCTTCGCTTGTAATGGTCGGGTCGGTGACACCACTCGGACCGTGCGCAGCGATCTCGCGAGCCGTGGCGTTCCTGGACGCAGTCCGATCTAGCGTCGGGCTG
>JANLUN010000587.1:0-7378 GCA_031363505.1 Planctomycetota bacterium
ACCAAACCAAGTCCGAAATCTGGCTTCAGCGTTACGTCAAAGCCAGCGGAAAGTCCTCCATTTCCTATGACGACCTCGTGGAAGAATGCCTCTGTTTCGGCTGGATTGATGGCATCATCAAAAAGCTCGACGAGCAGAGCAACGTGCAGCGCATCACCCCCCGCAAAAAGAAAAGTTTCCTCTCCGAACTGAACCGTCAGCGCCTTCGGGATTTCGCGCTCGTCACTTCGAACGTGGAGCCCGTCGGCGCCGGTCAGACGCGACGCCGCCCGCGCCGCGTGCACCACTGCCGCGGCGTTGAGATTACTTGCGAGGTGTGGTGCGACGCGGGGTCGTGCCACGCCCAGATGTGCGGGAACTTCAGTAGTCAGGGATACGCTGGGATCTCTCTCCATCGGGCCGCGTTCTCGACTTCCAGGATGTCGCGCGGGTCTGCGAGCGCGGAGTCCTGTAGGGGAAGAGAGGGATCGCTGGTCCGCAGCGTCGCGGTAAGTGGAGAATTGCTGCCTGAAGCGGGGCGGGACCTGGCGAGCACGAGAACGGAAACGCGACTCAGTAGGCGACGGGCAACATGAGCATTCCTTTCGATCGACGAGACGCGCCGCCCGGCTCGCCGCTCGCCCCGCCTAGGTGGCAATCGCCCAGAGGTCGCGCGGCCAGTCCGGGCGAACACTTCGGCGAATTCACGACGACGCGCGACGGGTGTTCCGCTCCGTCCGTTGAGGGCCTCGGCCCCCCCAAGGTCGTCGACATCCTCAAAGGAGACCCTACATGCGTCGCGCGCTCATCGTACTGACAACTCTCGCGGTCACACTGCTCGCCTCTGAGGCTCGAGCACAGGCGATTCGCCTTGAGCCGTGGCCTCATTCCGGCGACGAGGCACCTCTCGCCGGCGCTAGCACGCCGGCAGCATGGTTCGCTTCGCTAGCAAGCGCACCGACCGCGATCCACGGCGCGATGCTGGCTCCGGTGCAAGCGATTCAGCCCTCCGGCAACCACGGTGCGGTGCAGCCCGTTCCGTTCGAACCGGTCGGATCGCCCACGGCGTGGGTGACCGCCAAGGACCTCGCGAACATCACACTGCTAGGGGGCGGCAGTGGCTCCGCCACGTTCTCGTGCGTCAACAAGGGCAGCGCGGGCGGCACTTTCGCGCACTTCACCAGCCCGAACCCGAGCAACCTGCCCATCTGGCGCGACGACGGATTCCTCGGCGCCGGACTGCCCTACCTTTGGTTTTCCGGAACGTCGCAGATCCGAGTGTTGGAGGGTCAGTTTCCGTCCAGCGCGTACGTCACCGCGAATGCGTACACGATCTATGTCGTCATGTATGCCGACCTGTTGACGGCTACCGCCGGCGAGACCAGTCAGAACCCGACAGTGATCCGGTTCGATGCCACCGGCTTCGCAGTCAACACTCCGGATGGTGCGATCCTCTACAACAAGGATGGTGCCCCGGCGTGGGGCGATTACGCGGCGGCGCGGGTCGCGAGTGGCAATGCCACGCTCCACGTGTGGAAGCTCGAGCACGCGGGCGGCCTGCTGTCGATGTCCGTCGATGGCGGCGTTCCAGTCACCGTCGCGAGCGGCACGACGCTGCAGTTGAGCAACCTTCCGAAGGTGGGATTCGATTGCTGCAGCTTCAATGCAGGCTCGTTCCAGGGCGCGATCTCCGAGTGGATCGTCTACAACAAGCAGCTCACGCCGGGCCAGGACAGGGCCAACATGGCGTATCTGCGCAACGAGTGGGGGACTCCGTAAGTACGTAGCGCGCGACGCCGCAGCAGTCGACGTGCTCGCGCACCGCGTCGCCGCAGAGGTCGAGGCTGGCTGAGGTCAGTCCGGCCTTGCGGCGCGCGCTTCGCGCTCTTCCGCTACGATCGGGCCTCCGCAAATGGACGGCGCCCATCGTTCTCGAGGAGAGCTGCACGAAGCGAATCCGCTGCTCTCGTCCGCTCCTCATGCTTGGGAACGGCTGATCGAGTCCGTCAAGCCGGCTTCGCTGCTGCTCGTGATCGAACGGCGCATGAGCACGGACTTGAAGCGAGTCCATACCGCCGAGGACGTCCTCCAAGAAGCTCTGCTGCAAGCCTGGCGCGACCGCATGGAGTTCGAGTGGCGAGGTGTCGGGAGCTTTCGCTCTTGGCTCCTGTCGATCATCGATCATCGCATCCGCGACGCAGCGGATCGGAGCTCGGCGGCGAAGCGCGAACCCGGTCGACCGGTCGTCGCGCTCTCCGAGCTGGGCGCCGGAGCGACGAACTCGACGGCAGGGCACGGCTTTCCCGCGGGATCGACGACGCCCAGCAAGATCGCGATCTATCGAGAGCAGGCGGAAGTGATGCGACAGGCGCTCGACGCACTGCCGGAAGAGTTGCGCGAGATCGTCGGCTTGCGTCTGTTCGAACAATGCCCGCTCGAGGAGATCGCCGCCCGGCTCGAGCTCGGCATCGAAGGAGTTCGGCACCGCTTCCGCAAAGGCTCCGAGCTGTACGTCCGCCGCGTGCGCGCCGCGCTCGGCTCGAGACCCGCGTGATCCGCTTCGAATCTGCGCCGTCTGCTGCGCCGGATTTCTCTCGCTGACGAAGTCATGACCGGGGAAGCGCACGCGCTGGATGCGGTCGACGAGGAGTTCCTCGACGGAGCATTCGAGCGCGCCGTCGCGTCGCTCGAGCAGGGCTCCAACCCACGCGTCGAGGATCTGCTCCAGGGACGCGAGCACCTCCGAGTTTACGTCGAGGCACTGCTCCACACCGCGCGTCAGGCGACGCTCGTCGCGCCCGACGCGTTGCCCAGCGTGCCCGGCTTCGTGTTGCAAGCGGAGATCGGGCGCGGCGGCATGGGGACGGTTTATCTGGCGCGCCAAGAGACCCTCGCCGGCCGGCGCGTCGCGCTCAAAGTGCTGCCGGCGACGTCCGCGCTGTCAGCGCGCGCGAGAGAGCGCTTTTTGCGCGAGGCACGCGCGATCGCGAACCTGCGCCATCCGAACGTGATCACGGTGCACGACGTCATGGCCGACGGAGACACGTGCGCGTATGCCATGGAATGGGTCGAGGGAGCGTCGCTGGCGGAGCTCATCGACTTCCTGCGAACCAAGATGCAGCGCGCCCCTTCCACCGGCACGACGCGCGATTCCGCAGCGCTGCCGGGCGAGCCCAAGCTCGCGGACGTGCGCGAGTTCTTGGGCGGCGCGGTTGGCGTCGAGCGGGACACGTACGCGCTCTTCGTCAGCCGCATCGCGGTCGCACTGGCTCGCGCGCTCGGCGAGCTGCACCGCGCCGGGCTCCTGCACCGCGACATCAAGCCTTCGAACGTCCTGCTGCGACGCGACGGAACGCCGCTGCTCTCGGACTTCGGACTCGTGCGCGACGTCGACGGCACGATCACTCAGGCGGGACAGTTCGTCGGCACGCTCGCGTACGCATCACCGGAGCAGCTCGGCGGCGATTCGGAAGCTCTGGATGCGCGCTCGGACGTCTATGCGTTCGGCGTCACGCTCTACGAGGCGCTGACTTTGCACTTGCCGTTTGACGATCCGCGTGGCGACGAACCGCGTGGCGACGATCCACGCGGCGGCGAGCGGCGCGCGCGACGGCGCGGCGAGAACAACCCGACGGGCATGCTGCGCCGCATCGAGGGTCAGCGGACCACACCGCTGCGTGCGTGGAACCGCCGGCTGCCGCGGGATCTCGAGACGATCGTGTTGAAGGCGATGGATGCGGACCGCGCGCACCGCTATGCGACGGCGGACGAGCTCGCCGACGATCTCGAGCGCATGCTCTCGCTCCAGCCGATTCGCGCGCGACCTGCAGGCCTGGCGTCGCGCTCGCTGAAGCTGCTGCGCCGGAACCGCGCGGCGGCACTCGGGATCGTGGGCGGCAGCATCGCGTCGCTTGCCATGGCGGCGCTCGCGGTGATCTACGTGTTCCTCGTGCCGAACTGGGTGCGAGCGCACGTGCGCGAGGCGCGGCTGGCTCTGCTCGATCCCGACATCGCGAACGCCATCTTCGTGCCTGTCTACTGGGGAGCGACCCCGGGCGAGCCTGTCGGCGAATCCGCGCTCGAAGACGCGCTCGATCACTACGAGTCCGCGTTGCGCTGGGCGCCCTCCGACCGCGAGATCCGCGCCGAGCGCGACGCCGTGCGCGACGTGCTGTTTCTTCCGCCGGATGCGCTCGAGCACGCGGACGACGACGATCAAGCGCTGCGCACGGCCGGCCTGCGTGCCTATCTGCGAGGCGACGTCGAGGTCGCGCTCGACACCTGGGAACGATTCGAGCGCGAGCACGATCCGACGGCTGCGCCCGATCCCCTGGTCGCGAGCGGCCTGGGCATCCTCTATCTCGTCCGCGAGGAAGCGGCGCGCGCGTACCCGCGCCTGCGCGATGCCTGCCAGGCGTTTCCGAACGTCGCGTTCCTCACCAACTATCACGCCGATGCGGCGCTCCGCTGCGGTGACCTCGACACCGCGCAGAATCTGCTCAGCGCGGCGGCGGGAATGCCGCAACCCGATCCTCTGTCCGGGTCGGAGCGCGTGCGCGCCGACCTCTTCGCCGCGCAAGGCGCCGACGCGGCGGCCGAGGAGCTCTATCGGAAGGGCACGAAGAACTCGTACGTGGCGTCGCTGCACTACGCGCGTTTCCTCGAGTCACGCGGGCGGATGGAGGACGCGGCCGCGCAGTACGTTCGGGCGGCGGACGAGATGCACGGCGTCCACGTGCAGCGCGAGTACGTCGCGTTTCTGGAGCGCTGGTGGGCCGATCTCCCGTGCGAGCAGCGCGTGCGGCACGCGCGCGCGGCGCTGGATCTCGCACGCAAGGCGCCGCATTCGCTGGTGATGCGTCTGCAGCTCTACTTGGACGCGCTACGCCGCGTCGAAGTGTCCGAGACGCCAGCCGATCGATCCGCAGTCGGACACGCGGGACGATCCCGTGCGTCGCGCGATCATTCCGTCGCTGGATGCTTCGATAGCCGGACGCTGAACGACTTGGCAGTCACCCTCGAAGTCGAGAACACGGAGCGGTGGGCGCAGATCCGGCAGTACCCGCCGCTCCTGAAAGATCTGCACGCCGCCGCCTGGTGCTGGCCTTCTCCACGTCCCGTCCAATGGCTGGCGGCCGCTGTGGATCGACTCATCCGACGTCGCCCTCGGTGCTGACCTCGTCAGTCCATCGGCACGAGCGACATCGTGTGCGCCTGCGTGCTCGGTCCCGTCGCGCGCGCGAACACGCGCTCCATGTTCTTGCCGAGCACTTTCTCGACGTCCATCTCCGAGAGTCCGCGCGCGAAGAGCGCGTCGGCGAGTCGTCCGTAACACCTCGCGTCCTCGAGTCCCTCCGGCGTGCGTCCGATCCCGTCGAAATCCGAACCGAGCCCCACGTGATCGATACCCGCGACGGACACCGCGTGCATCACGTGATCGACGACCGCATCGAGCGGGAGCGGAACGGCTTCGCGTTGCAGGTACTCGCCCTGCCGCAAGAAGACGTCGGTGTCGTTGTCCCCGACGATCGCACGGTATCCGTCGGTTTCGCGCAGTCGCGCGTCCTCTGCCTGCGCTTCGTCTTTCAAGAACGCCGTGCAGAACACGATGCCGACGACGCCGCCGTTCTGCGCGAGCGCACGCAATTGATCGTCCGCCAGATTGCGTTGGTGCGCGTGGATCGCTTTGCATCCCGAGTGGCTCGCGATCACCGGCGTCGACGTTGTGTCGAGCGCATCGAAGAACGCGCGCGGCGAAGCGTGCGACAGATCGACCACCATGCCGAGCTCGTTCATCGCGCGCACGACGCCGCGCCCGAAATCGGAGAGCCCTTCGGGAATCGTGGACCCGGCGCCGGTTTGACACGAACGAATCCAGGGCAAGTGGTTGTTCCAGACGAGCGTGAGCACGCGCACGCCGCGCTCGAAGAACCAGTGCAGGTTCTCGATGTCGTTCTCGATCGAGTGACCGCCTTCGATGCCGGGAATTCCGGCGATCGCGCCCGCTGCGCGCGCCTCGCCGAGCATGCGCGCGTTGCCCGCGAATCGCAGCTGCGTCGGATGTCGTCGCGCGAGAACGTGAAACTCGCGCAGCAAGTTCACCGTGCGAGCGCGCGCGCCGCCGGGTCCGGCATCGATGTGCTTGGGGTCGACCCAGTTCACGAGCACGATGGCCCCGAGCCCACCGATACGACCGCGCTCCAGATCCAAGTGGCCGCGCGTCGTGCGACCCAGGTCGTGCTCGAGATCGAGCTGGCGCTGCAGCGAGTCCACATGGGCGTCGAAGACGGGCCGTCGCGCCATGAGCGCTGCGGTGGGCGCGGCGATCGCTATCTTGGGGGCGGCGAGCTCCATCTAATGGGGAGAACTCGCATCTGAAGGCGGGGCTGTCAACGTGACAGGGGGCGAGCGCGCATCCCGGTGAGTCTGCCAGCCTGGCAGAGACGGGACGCCCGCTCTGCGGCGCGGGAGCTTCGCAAACCCTTGCCCGATCATGGCTTCAGCGGGGCCATCCCCCGCCGGAGCACCGGCACAACGTTTGCTTTGCCGCCGTGCCCGCGCCGGCCCGCGGGCTTTTGTATGTCCATCGACCGCCGAATCCTCATCGCCGACGACAACCGCGAGCTGCGCGCGGGCGTCATCGATCTCCTGCGCGACTTCCACTTCGAGTTCCTCGAGGCGGATTCGGGCAGCGACGCGCTCGCCATCGTGCGGCGCTCGTCGATCGACTTGGCGCTGCTCGACATGCACATGCCTGGTCACACGGGCCTCGAGGTGTTGTCGTTCATCCGGCGCGAGACGCTGCGCGTCCCGTGCATCTTCTTCTCGGGCGACGCCACCGCGGCGATCCGCGCTCAGGCGCTCGAAGAAGGCGCGTGGGCCGTGCTCGGGAAGCCGCTCGAGCCCGTGATCCTGCGTCGAGAAGTCCAGCGCGTGCTCGGGAACCATCCGCCGCGTGACGCGCGCGAACGGCGCGCGAGCTGAGCTTCCAACTGTCCATCTGCTGCCGCCGACGTGCAGCAGAAACCTCCCCTACCCTCCCAACGATCCGCACCACCGCCTGAACATGGCTACCAAAACCAAAACCGCACCGACCATGAGCTCCACCACCAAGACCAAAGGCAGCATTCGTCCCCTCGGAGACCGCGTCCTCGTCCAGCGCGTCGAAGCCGAATCCAAGACCTCCGGCGGCATCCTTCTCCCGGAAAGCGCCAAGGAGAAGCCCAAGGAAGGTCGCGTCATCGCGATCGGTGAAGGCCGCGTCCTCGACAGCGGCGAGCGCTCGAAGTTCGCCGTGAAGGTCAACGACCGCATCCTCTTCACGTCCTACGCCGGTACCGAAGTGAAGTACAACGGCGAGGAGTACCTGATCATGCGCGAGGAAGACATCCTCGGCGTC
>JANLUN010000591.1:0-6326 GCA_031363505.1 Planctomycetota bacterium
GAGCCCGAAGTCGAGCACGACCGGCGCGCCGTCCTTCGACACCATGAGGTTGCCGGGCTTGACGTCGCGATGGATCACACCAGTCTCGTGAGCGGCGTGCAGAGCGCGCGCGACACGCTCGAAGAACGAGAGCGTGACGGCGAGCTCCAAGGCACCGCGTGGTGCGAGCAAACGCGACGCGTCGCTCGTCGATGCTCCCTCCCCGCCCGACTCTTCGCGAGTGAGCAGCGCCGCCAGCGTCTCGCCCTCGACGAAGCGCATCGCGATGTACGGAGTCGCGCAGTCGAGATCGGCGTCGAGCACGGTGCAGATGTTCGGATGATCGAGACGCGAGACGATTTCGGCCTCGCGGCGAAACCGATTGCGACGCGTCTCTGAAACGCTCGCCACCGGCACATCGAGCACCTTGAGGGCGACCGTGCGCTGAAGGCGTGTGTCGCGCGCTCGGTACACGGCGCCCTGACCGCCGCGTCCGAGCAAGTCGACGAGTCGATAAGGACCGATGCAGCGCTCCACCCCGGCACTTGCCGCGACACCGACAAGGGTCGCGTTCGCGCCCGCGCTGGTGATCGCGAGGTATTCGCGTGCCACGCTCTCCTCGTGCCCGGGGAAGCGCGCGAGATAGTGCGCGAGCGGCTGTACGCGACCTGCTTCCAGATCGACCATCAGTTGGTCCGCGAAGTCGAACAGGACCGAACCGAGCGAATCCGAGGAGTCGTGCATCGCGAAAGGCTCTGCGCTCATCCTAGCGGCGCGGCACGGGCCCACGCGTAGACTGAGGCCCAGTCATGGAACCGCTCGAACCCTCCGCAGCCTGCAGTGCTCGTTCGGAGCGCCCGCCGTTCGAAGCGCGCTTCGACGAGATCGCGCCGGCGCTCTTTGCCTGGGCCGAGCTGCGTATCCGGCCGTTCTTGCGCGTGCATCTGGAACCGCAGGATCTCGTGCAAGAGGTGTGGCTGCGCGGCCGGAAGAACTTCGATCGCTTCGACCAGCGGACCGGGTCGTTTCGCGCGTGGTCGTTCCGCATCGGGAAGAACGTCTTGCTGGAAGCGGTGCGCGCATCGCGCACGGCGGCGATCGCGGACGCCGGTTCCGCGGGCGCGACCGGCTTCTTCAACCTCGACCAAGTGCCTCAGAGCGTTACGAGCTTCACTCAGCGGCTGGCGCGCGAGGATTCGGTGCTCGCGTTTCTCGCGCACGCGGAGTCGCTCCCGGAAACGGATCGCATGCTGCTCGTCCATTGTGGATTGGAAGCCGAGGCGTGCTCGACGGCCGCGGTGAAGCTGGGATTGACCGAGGAAGCCGCGATCAAGCGCTGGCAGCGGCTCAAAGGCAAACTGAGCGAATCGCATTGGGCGCGCGCGCTCCTGGGACTCGACGAGGACCGGGGCGCCGCCGCGCGCTGAGGTTGCTATCCTCCCGCGCGCTCACGAACGAGTACTGCGCGACGCATGATCGGCGAGCCCAATGAACCCGGGAACCCCGCGTACCGCATCGTCACCGAGCGGCTCGTGCTGCGTTGCTACGAGCCGCGCGATGCGGCGCCGCTCAAGGCGGCGGTCGACCGGAGTCTCGCGCACCTCGTGCCGTGGCTGGCGTGGGCGCGCGCCGAGCCTCAATCGCTGGACGCGAAGGTCGAGCTCCTGCGCCAGTTCCGCGGTCAGTTCGATCTCGGGCAGGACTTCGTCTACGGGATCTTCGATGAGCACGAAGAGGAAGTGCTCGGCGGCTGCGGCCTGCACATGCGTGGCGGCGAATGGCGCGAGATCGGCTACTGGATCGCGCACGGTCGAACGGGACTTGGATACGCAACGGAAGCCGCGGCGGCGCTCGTGCGCGCGGCTTTCGAGATCGAGCGTCTCGAGCGCGTCGAGATCCATTGCGATCCCGAGAACGTGAAGAGCTCCGCCGTCGCGAAGAAGCTCGGCTTCCGCCACGACGCGACGCTGCGCGAGCGGATGCCGCGCGCGGACGGCACGCTCGGCGATTGCATGCTCTGGTCCCTTTTCGTCGGTGAGTATCTCGAGAGTCAGGCCGCGCGCGTCTCGATCGACGCATTCGACGCGATCGGCCGACCGCTCGCGACGGCGAAGCCCGCGCGCTCAACGGCGCGGCGCTCCGCCTTCCTCTGATCGCCGCGGCGCGTACAGCGCGCTCACCTCGCGCGTGGTCAGCGGACGGTGCGCGCCGCTCGCGAGCTCGCCGAGCTTCACGGATCCGATCGCGAGTCGCGCGAGCTTCGTCACTTTGCTCCCCGCCGCTCTCACCATGCGGCGCACTTGCCGGTTGCGTCCTTCGCGAAACCTAAGATCGAACGACGTAGCCCTGCCCCGGTGGACGACATGCATTACGACGGCCGGCAGCGTCATCCCGTCGCTGAGCTCGACGCCGGTCTCGAGTGAGGCGAGCGACTCGGCCGAGAGCCGCGGCGTCGCCTCGACACGGTAGATCTTGTCGACGTGCGAGCGCGGGTTCGTGACGTGCTCGGCGAACTGCGTGTCGTTCGTGAAGAGCAGCAAGCCGCTCGTTTGCGCGTCGAGGCGTCCGACCGGGACGACCCACGCGCCGAGGTCAGCGATGAGCTGGTACACCGTCGGACGTCCGTCCGGATCGGTGCGCGTCGTGAGGTAACCGCGCGGCTTGTGGAGCGCGACGTAGAGCTTCTTTTCCAGTGCGAGCAGCCGTCCGTCGAGCGCGATCCGGTCGCGCTCGGGGTCGAACCACGCGTCCGGATCGACGATGCGCACGCCGTTCACCGTGACTCGCCCGGCCTCGATCCACGTGCGCGCTTGCGTGCGCGAGCCGGCTCCCGCTTTCGACAGGATGCGCTCGAGCTCGCGCGGGCGGCGCCCCGGGCCGTGCTTCGGGCCGTGCCTCGCCGCCATCGTCAGCGAGCGACCGGCGGCGGCCGATCGAGCACGGGATGCGCGGCCAGCGCGTTGCGCCGCATGCGCGCGGTCTGGCCCAGCCAACCACGCCGGCGGAAGTACACGAGTAGTCCGGCCGTGACAGCGACCATGAACAAGAGACACGCGACGTAGCCGTACTTCCAGCGCAGCTCCGGCATGTTCCACGGCGACGAGTCCGGATCGAAGTTCATTCCGTACACGCCGACGATGAACGTCAGTGGAATGAAGATGGTCGCGATCATCGTGAGCACCTTCATCACCTCGTTGAGCCGGTTCGACAGGCTCGAGAGGTACATCTCGACGAGGCTCGACGCGATCTCGCGGTACGTCTCCACGAGGTCCATGATCTGCACGGTGTGGTCGTAGCAGTCGTTCAGGTAGAAGCGCGTCTCCTTCTCGACGAGCGACTCGCTGTCGCGCAGGAGCAGCGACAGCGTCTCGCGCATCGGCCAGACCGCACGGCGCAGCGTGAGCAGATCGCGCTTGATCTCGTGGACATCGGGGATGTCGTCGTGGCTCGGGGCCAACAAGATCCGATCCTCGAGCGCCTCGAGCCGCTCGCCGCACTTCTCGAGCACGGGGAAGTACTCGTCGATCGTCGCGTCGACGAGCGCGTACGCGAGATAGTCCGGACCGCGCGAGCGGATGATCCCCTTGCCACCGCAGATGCGCGCACGAACCGGATCGAATGGATCGCCGGCCTTCTCCTGGAACGTGACGACGAAGTTCCGGCCGAGGAACAAGCTGAGCTGGTCGGTCTCGAGGTGATCGACCCACTCGATCATGCGCGCGACGAGGAATTGGTGCTCGCCGTAGTTCTCGAGCTTCGGTCGCTGCGTGACGTTGATCACGTCCTCGAGCGCGAGACGGTGAAGGTCGAAGACCTTCCCCACTGCCAAGATCGTGTCCACATCTCCGAGCCCGTCGACGTTGAGCCACACGACCGGGTGGGACGCGAGCAGCGGCCGCACGCTCTCAGGATCGTCGATCGCGCGCTCGACCACGCCGCTCGGACCGTAGGCGATGACCTTCATCCGCGGCCGCGGCGCCGCGGGATCCGCGATGAGCGTGCCGGGCGACGCCCCTGCAGGAACGCGCTTGTGGAAGCGCTTGCGGTGCTTTCTCCCGCGCGGTGCCTTCATTGCGCGCCATCATGCGCGGCGCACTCGCGCGCATCCACCCCCGCCGTGGTTGTCGGAAGGCGCTTCAGCGCATACAACGGTCGCTCGACTCCACTCGACCGCGACCTGGAACCGATCCTCCTCCCGCATGAACCTCTTCTGCCGCCTCCTCGGCCACACTTGGGTCCACCAATCGGAGAACCCGAAGGTGCGTTGGACGACCGCGAAGAATCAGTCCGAGCTCGACATGACGGCCGGAGCCGAGCCGCGCTTCTGGGTCGAGTGCGCGCGCTGCAAAGAGAAGCGTCCGTATCCCATGGACGAGGGGACGCGACGCGCGTCGTAGACCGCCGCGCCCTGACCCCGAGCGTCGAAACATGGACTCCGACCTCATCCGCGCGGTCATCTTGATCGTCACCGCCCCTTGGTGGTGGCGCCTCGCGAAGATGCTCTGGCGCGACTTCAACATGGCGCTGATCGAGGAAGGTGGGCTGCTCGGTTCGCCGCCGCCGCCGAGCAGGCTCGCGGAGATCCGCCGGCAGAAGGCCGCCGAACCTGACCTGCTCGTCAGCGAACCTTGGGCGCGGGCGGAGGATCGCCACCGGCCGCGGATGAAGACGCCGAACCCGATCCGATCGCGCGACGCGGGCGCGCGAGCACCTGGGCGCGCACCGGGCGGACCCAAGTTCCGCTGACCAGCGGGAGCGCTACCGCGCTACGCTCTCTGCCCCGAGCGTTGGACGCGGGGAGACGAGCGCGATGTCGAGAGCGAAGGCGATCCTGATCGTGTGCTTGGCGGCGGCCTGCAGCACGTCGAGCGACGACTCCGCGGAAGGCCAGTCGAAGGGCACCGACAAGTCCGCGCTGCGCACCGTCGTGCGCGTCTTCAAGTTCGAGGACAAGGCGCTGCCGTCCGGGTTCACGCAGAGCTCCGGCACGTGGTCGATCGTCGACGATGCCTCCGCGCCGAGCCCGAAGCGCGCCTTGGCGCAGACCGCGAGCTCGGCCACGAGCGAGTTCAACGTGCTGCTCGGTCCGCTCGGGGATTCGGCCGACGTCGAAGTCAGTGTGAAGCTGCGCGCGGTCGCCGGCGCGATCGATCAGGGCGGCGGGCTCGTCTGGCGCGCGCGTGACGCGCAGAACTACTATGTCGCGCGCGTCAACCCGCTCGAATCGAATCTGCGCGTGTACAAGGTCGTCGACGGAGTCCGGCAGCAGCTCGATGGCGCCGAGGTGGAAGTCGCCGAGGGGTGGCACGAACTCACGTGCACCATGCGCCGCGACGCGATCCAGTGCGCGCTCGACGGCCGTGTGCTGCTGCGCGCGCGCGACACGACCTTCGCCGGCGCCGGTCGCATCGGACTGTGGACGAAGGCGGATGCAGAGACGCGCTTCGACGATCTGTCGGTTGGCCCCGGACTGTGAGCACGTGAACCCATGTTGACCCGCCGTCGTTTTCTCGGATCCATCGGCGTGCCCGCCGCCGCGTGGAGTTTCGGTTGCGCCGCTCCCCTGGCCGACGACGCGCACGAGCGTGCGCACGAGCTCGCGTCGCATCCAGGAGATCCCAAGGACCTGGCGCGCGACGAAGACTTTTGGTCGCACGCGCAGCAAGCGTTCACCGTGGATCGCAGCATGGTGAACCTGAACAACGGCGGCGTGTGCCCCTCGCCCGCCGGAGTCCAAGCGGCCGTCAAGCGCTACCTCGACCACGCGAATCAGGCGCCGGCGTACGTTCTGTGGCGTCTCCAAGCGCCGCACAAGGAAACAGTGCGCGTGCACCTCGCGCGTCATTTCGGTTGCTCGCCCGAGGAGATCGCGATCACGCGCAACGCGTCCGAGAGCCTGCAGATCTGCCAGCAAGGGTTCGACCTCGAGCCCGGTGACGAAGTCCTGACCACGAACCAGGACTACCCGCGCATGATCACGGCCTGGAAGCAGCGCGAACGCCGGGAGGGCGTGGTCCTGAAGCAGTTCTCCTTCCCTGTCCCCGCGCCCTCGATGGACGATCTTTACGACCGCTTCGTCCAGGGCGTCACCCCGAAGACGAAGGTGATTCTTCTCTGCCACATTACGAACCTCACCGGCCAGATCTTCCCGGTGAAGCGGATCTGCGAGTTTGCGCGGACGCGCGGCATCGAAGTCATCGTGGACGGAGCCCACGCCTTCGGGCAATGGCCGTTCAAGCAAAAGGACCTCGACTGCGATTTCTACGGAGTCAGCCTGCACAAGTGGATGCTGGCGCCGATCGGGACGGGCTTCCTTTACGTGAGGAAGAACCGCATCAAATCGCTCT
>JANLUN010000618.1:0-2447 GCA_031363505.1 Planctomycetota bacterium
GGCTGCACTCGATTCCCGCGCGCTTCGGCGTGGCGGCCGCGCTGCGGGTGTCGACGGTTCTCCACGTCGTCACGATCGCCGCGCTCGCGTTCGTCGGCTGGACGGCGGGGCTTTCCGTGATCTACTGGGTCGCCGTCGCGATCGCGGCCGTGCTTCTCGTCTGGGAGCACACGCTCGTTTCGGCCGACGATCTCTCGCGCGTGAACACAGCCTTCTTCACCATCAACGGCTGGATCGGCGTGGGACTGTTCGTCGGTCTGGCGCTCGACCGAGGATTGCAGTGATGGCGGCACGAGCTCCGCGCGAGGCACATCCGAGCACACAGGTCGCAGAGCTTCGAGCAAAGCTCGCGTCGGGTGATCTGCCGCGCGCGATCCTGGTCAAGGGCGAGGAACGCTACTTCCGCGACCGAGCCGTCGAGGTCGCGTGCGCGGCCGGGACGGAGCGCGGTTTCGAACTGTGCCGTCACGACGCGCGCGATCCGGAGTTCGACGCGAGCGCACTGTGCCACGACTTGTCCGCGGCGCCGATGTTCGCCGCGGCCCGTATGCTCGTAGTGCGCAACCTGAGCGCGCTCCTCAAGTCCGAGAAGAGTGAGGACGGCGACGCGCCGGATGCTCCGCGCGCCGCGCCTGCTGTTTCCCGTGCGATCCTGCGCTTCCTCGCCGACCGCGCGCCCCATTACGCAATCGGCGGCACGCTCGTGATCGACTCGGAAGCGTTGCGCGCCGATCACGCGATCTCGAAGGCGGTCACTGCGCTCGACGCGCCGGTCTTGTCCCTCCGTCGGCTGTACGAGAGTCCGCCGCCCTGGGGTGATCCCGACGTGCGCCGCACCGAGCTCGTGCTGTGGCTGATCAGCCACGCGCGCGAGAAAGGAGTCGCACTCGTCCCCGACCAAGCTGCGTACGTCGCCGCGGCGATCGGCAACGACCTCTCCGCGCTCGACGCCGAGCTCGAGCGCCTGAAACGCCGTGGCGGCGAGAGCGTCGAGGACGCGGTCGCGTGGGCGAACGGCGCGTCGCCGTTCGAACTTAGTGAACGCCTCGTCCGCGGCAACCTCGGGGAGTCGCTCGCCGGGATCGAGAGCCTCTTCCGATTCGGCACCCAGGGCCGCGACGGTTCGCGCGAGGTCGAGCCGGCCGCGCTCTTCGCGATGCTCTTCGGCAGCATGCGCAACAAGCTGCGGCAGACGATCGCGCGATCGGAGGGAGAATCCGTCGGTGGAATGGCTCCGCGCGCACGCGACGAGCTCGAAGAGCGCGTGCGACTCCGGTCTCCCGCGGCCTGGCGGAGACTCCTGGAGGAACTCGTCGCGCTCGAACGCCGCGCTCGCAGCGGCGCGACCGTGGACGCGAGCGACCTCGCGCTCCTCGCCCTGCAGTGGCGACTCGGCTCCCGCCGGCGAACGGTCCGCGCGCGTTGATCGGCGGCGCGACTTCGTTGTGAGCCCCGAGCGCGAGTCGCAGAATGCGTCGATGAAGCCTGTGACCGAAGGCCGCGCGCGCATTCAGCGCCTCTCCGAGCGCGTTCAGAATCAGATCGCGGCCGGCGAAGTCGTCGAGCGACCGGCTTCGGTCGTGAAGGAGCTCGTCGAGAACGCGATCGACGCGGGCGCGACGCGCATTCAAGTCGACCTGGAGGAAGGCGGCGCGCGAATGGTCCGCGTCAGCGACGACGGCGGCGGCATGGCGCGTGAGGACCTGGAACTCGCGTTCGTGTCGCACGCGACGAGCAAGCTCTTCGAAGTGGCCGACCTCGAGCACATCGCGTCGCTCGGCTTCCGCGGCGAAGCGCTCGCTTCGATCGGCGCGATCTCGCGCTGCCGGATCTTTTCGCGCGAGAGCGCCGCGGCGACGGGCTGGTCGATCGAGAACAGCGGCGGCGCGATCGGCGCGGCGCAGGAAGCGGGCGGACCGATCGGCACGGTCGTCGAGGCGCGCGAGCTCTTTTTCAACGTGCCCGCGCGCCGCCATTTCCAGAAGCGCACGTCGACCGAGTTGTCGCACGCCTTGGACGTCATCCAACGCGTCGCGCTGGCGCACACGGGGATCGGATTCGTCGCGACGCACGACGGCCGCCGCATCTTCGACGTCGAGGCGACCATGAATCTCAGGGCGCGCATTCGGCGCGCCTTCGGGGCGGAGCTCGCCGATGTGCTCGTCGCGGTCGAGGCGCGTGACGGCGACGTGGTGCTCGACGGCTTCGTCGCGCCTCCGCGCCTCGCGCGCTCCGACAGCTCGCGCCAGATGTGGTTCTTGAACGGACGCTCGCTCAAGGACCGCGTGCTCATCCGTGCTCTGAAGGAAGGCTACCGCGGGTTCATGCTCGACGGCCGCCAACCGGTCGCGTTCCTGCAGTTGCGCATGGATCCCGCGCGCGTCGACGTGAACGTGCATCCGGCGAAGTCCGAGGTGCGCTTTCGCGACGAGCGCCGCCTGTTCGGA
>JANLUN010000170.1:0-5502 GCA_031363505.1 Planctomycetota bacterium
TGGGACCATCGCGCCCGAAGTGCTCGAGCTCCTCGAGCAAGATCTGACGGAGGACGCCGCGGTGAAGATCGCGGTGCTCAACAATCGCAGCGTGCGCGCCGCGCTCGCACGGCTCAGCGTCTCGTCCGCGGAGCTGGTGCAAGCCGGACTCCTTCGAAACCCGGTGTTCAGCGCGAACGCGAAGTTCTTCGACGCCGGGACCGAGCTCGAAATCGGCGTTCTGCAGCCGTTCATCGACTTGTTTTTCGTCTCCGCGCGCAAGCGCGTCGCGGAGTCGGAGCTCGAGGCGACAAGAGCGGAGATCGCCGGCGAGATCGTGCGCCTCGTGTACGACGTGCGGCGCGCGTTCGTGCGCGTTCATGCAGGCGAGCGAGTGCTCGACGTCGACCGCGAGGCACTGCGCGCCGCGCAGGCGTCCTGCGATCTCACGCGCGAGCTCCACCGCGCCGGCAATGTCACCGACGCGCGCCTCACGACCGACGAGCTCGCGCTCGGTCGCGCGAAGCTCGCCGTCACGCGTGCCGAGAGCGACGTCGTCGAGGCGCGCGAACCGCTCAACGTGCTGCTCGGACTGTGGGGCGACTCGGTCGGCTGGACGGTCGCCGGCACGATCGGCGACGAGATGCCCGCTCCGCTCGACCTCGAGCACGTCGAAGCGCGCGCAATCGCAGCCAGCTTCGATCTCTCCGCGGGTCGTGCGCACGCGCTGGTCGAGGCGCGCCGCGCCGGCCTGGCGTCGTGGGAACGCGCGTTCTCCACCGGAGAAATTGGCCTTGTCGCGAAACGCGAAGCGGTCGACGGTGAGTGGGGGCTCGGCCCCGCGCTCGTGTTCGATCTGCCCGTGTTCGACGGCGGCGGAGCGAGTGGAGCCGCAGCGACCGCCCGTCTTCGGGCCGCAGTCGCGAACCACGTCGCTCTCGCCGTCGAGATCCGGTCGGCGGCGCGCAGGCTGCGCGAGCGCTCGCTCGCTCTGCAGGAACAAGCCGCGTTCCTGCGTTCCGACGTGCTGCCGGCGGCGCCGCGGGTCGTGAGGGAGACGCGGCAGAACAACCAAGCGATGCCGCTCGGCGTGTTGGGCGTGTTCGTGGGCAAAGAAGAGGAGATCTCCGCGCAGCGCGCGCACGTCGAGACGCTACGCGATGCGCTGCTCGCAGGACTCGATCTCGAGGAGCTGCTCGCCGGCCACCTCAACCACGAGCGCATCGAAGCCGATGCGCAACGGCCGGTCGCACGGGGCGCCGCGGCGCGCACTGGAGGACACTGACATGAGTGCATCGCGTCGCGATTTCCTGGTGCGTTCGACCGCCGCCGCTCTGGGCGCCGGAACCTTGGCGCGCTCGCTGCGCGCGGATCCTGCGCGAACGCTCTCCGCCGCCGAGCTGCGTGAGTTCCTCCCTCCCGGCCAGCCCGGTGTCGACTACACACCGACCGTGACGCCGAACGGCGAGTCGCTTCCGTTCCGCATCGTCGACGGCGTGAAAGTGTTTCACCTCGTCGCGGAGGACGTCGAGCACGAGTTCGCGCCGGGCATGAAGGGCCAGTGCTTCGGCTACAACGGCCGCGTCCACGGGCCGACGATCGAGGCGGTCGAGGGCGATCGCGTGCGTATCTACGTCACGAATCGATTGGACGTGCCGACGACGACGCACTGGCACGGTCTCCTCGTGCCGAACGGAATGGACGGCGTCGGCGGGCTCACGCAGAGGCCGATCCATCCAGGCGAGACATTTCGATACGAGTTCGTGCTGCGCCAGCACGGCGCGTACATGTACCACTCGCACCACGACGAGATGACGCAGATGGCGATGGGGCTCATGGGAATGTTCATCATCCACCCGCGCCATCCGACCGCGCCGCCGCCCGATCGCGACTACACGTACCTGTTGAGCGAGTGGCGGCTCGACGTCGGCGCGCGCCGTCCCGATCCGAACGAGATGACCGACTTCAACGTGCTCACGCTCAACGCGAAGATCTCGCCGGCGACGGCGCCGCTTCTCGCGAAGACGGGCGAGCGCGTCCGCATCCGTATCGGAAACCTGTCCGCGATGGACCACCATCCGATCCATCTTCACGGTCACTCGTTCACGGTCGTCGAGACGGACGGCGGTGTGATCCCGGAAGCCGGCCGTTGGCCCGAGGTCAGCGTCCTGGTCCCGGTCGGCAGCACGCGCACGATCGAGTTCGTGGCCGACAATCCCGGCGACTGGTCGCTCCACTGCCACATGACGCACCACGTGATGAACCAGATGGGGCACGGGATTCCGAATTTGATCGGTGTCGACCCGACGCTGTTCGACGAGAAGCTCGCGTCGGTCGTGCCGGAGTTCGACGGCATGGGGATGTCGATGCACGGCGAGGTCGACGACTCGATCCCGAAGAACAGCCTGCCGATGCTCAGCATGCGCGGTCCATTCGGCTACGTGACGATGAGCGGGATGTTCACCGTGCTCAAGGTGCGCGACGAGCTCACGCCCGCGAGCGCAGCGGAGTGGTACACGCACCCTGCAGGAACGGTCGCGGACCGAGCGACGGAAGATGAGCTGCGCGCGGACGGCATCGAGCCATGACGAGAATCGTCGATCTCACGCGGTCCAGCGTCGACGCACGGCGCCCGTTTGCTACCCGAAACCGCCGATTCCCGCGTCGAAGACTCCGCAGGACGCCGTCGTCCCGTCCGATGTGGGGAGCTTTGGACTTTTCCAGCGTGAGTCAGCGGTTAGAATTCCGCCCGCACACGCAGCTATCTATTCGTTCATCCCAAGGAGCATAGTCGAAGCCCATGAAAGTCAAGAACGCACTCGTCGGTGGTATCCTCGCGCTCAGCCTCGGCATGCCGAGCTGCCTCGGCCCGGACAATGCCTATCACTCGGTGAAGAATTGGAACGCCGGGGTCTCCGATCAAGACTGGGTCAACGAAGGTGTGTTCCTCGTCCTGACCATCATCCCCGTCTACGGCGTCTGCCTCTTCGGTGACGTCCTGATCTTCAACACGATCGACTACTGGACGGGCGACAACGTGATCAAGGATCCGGGCGCGTTCCCGGGCTTCACGTCGAAAGACTAGTCCGGTCCGAGCGGCCATCGAATCGTCGAGCACGAAGCACACGCTTCGTGCTCGATACTTTTTTGCGGGGATGCGTCGCTGAATCGTCGCGGTAGGACCGCACGCCAAGACCATTCGAGCCGCGGGCTCGTTGTTTCCAAGGACTCAGCTACTTCCGGACGGCCCATGATCCCTGGGTTCCGCGCGCTCAACTTCCTTCGCAATCTCGCGCGCAACTCGCGTGGGTCGTGATGGCCGTCGCCGTTCACATCATCCTCGACGCGATCGCCGCGGTCGCGGTGCCGGAACGCACACAAGTCGCGACTCGTAGTTCAGCGACGGACGAATGCGATTCCTGGAAACCACCTACTGCACGCAGCCGTGGACCGCCCAGTTCACGGACCGTCGCGCGTGCCCGTTGCTTGCGCTGATTTCGTTCCGTTCGTCCTCCCGCAGGAGATCTCTCATGATCCACTCCCGATCCGCTCAATCCACCGCGATTCTTGGTGGCGTGATCGCCGCGCTCGTCGCGGCCCCGGCGACCGCGACCGTGCACACGCTCGTCGTCACGCTGAAGGGAGTCGAGGAAGTGCCGCCGAATTCGTCCCTCGCGCTGGGTACCGCAACGGTGCTGCTCGACGATGTCGCGAATACGGTTTCGGTCACCGGCAACTACTCGGGTCTGACAGGCGCCGCGACCGTCGCGCACTTGCACGGTCCAGCGCTCCTCGGCGTCACCAACACCCCGATGGTCGACCTCACGGTCAGCGGAGGCACGTCCGGAACGATCTCGTCGGGCGGCAGCGTCACTCCCGCGGAGGTGCAAGACATCCTGAACGGGCTCACGTACGTCAACGTTCACAACGCGGCGTTCCCCGGCGGCGAGATTCGGGGACAAGTTCTGCTCGAGCCGACCGGAATGACGTCCTTCTGCTTCGGCGACGGCTCGATCAGCACCTCGTGCCCATGCGTGCAGCCGAGCACCGTGCCGTCACCCGCTGCCGCACCCGCGCACGGCTGTGCGAACTCATTCGATCTCAACGGTGCGCTGCTCAAAGCAGCGGGCAGCACGTCGCCGGACACGGTTTTCTTCTTGGCTGACCTCGGCACGAACCATGGCGGCTTCGCCGTTCTCGTCGCCAGCAACACGTCGGATCCGGCCGGCGCGATCTCAGGCGATGGGATTCTGTGCGTGAGTGGGTCGCTCGTGAAATTCGGCGGACACAACGCTGGCTCGGAGGGGGCGCCCCTGGGGCTCTGGACCTATCCCTCGATCGTTCAAACGACCCCGGTGTCCGTGGCGACTGCGCAGACTCCGGCGACGACGGCGTCGTATCAGCTCTTGTACCGCAATGCCGCCGCGGGGTTCTGCACCGACAACACGTTCAACGTGACGAACGGCGTTCAGATTCCCTGGCCGTAGTTTCCCTGAGCAATGCCCATCGCACTATGCGATGGGCGGCGGAACGCTGCGCGAGTTAGCGATCGGCGCGGTGACGCAGCACTTCACGAAGCGACTGAATCGCGCCGTCAACGTCGACTTCAAGATCCCGACCGAACAGCAGCTCGACGCGCTCGAGGCCTTCCAGCTCTCGCTCGGCCGTCAAACGGATCTGAACTTGAGCGCGATCGAGATGAAGAACCCGATCGCGGAACGCGGCCGTGAGCTGTTCTTGGAGCAGTCGACCGGGGGCGGCGCGCACGCCGCCGGCAGGTGCACGACGTGTCACAACAACGTTGGCGCGAACGTGAACCCGCTGTTCCTCTCGACGAACGGTTTCCCGGCGGGAGAGTTCAACTTCAACTTCAACATCCGCTCGTCGACTCTCGACGGTGAGTCACTGGCGCAGATGATCGATCCGGCGCACGTCCCGACCGACGGCGGCTTCGGGAACCACTCGTTCAACGTTCCGCCGCTGCTCGAAGCGCCGGACACGGCTCCGTACTTCCACGACAACTCGGCGTTGACGCTCGAGCCGGCGATCGCGTTCTACGTCGGCGAAGAATTCAACGTCTCGCCGGCGACGAACCTCCTGAAGCCGATCGACGCGCCGCCTGGCTTCGGCGTGATGCAGATGAGCCACCCCGACATCCAGGGCATTGCGGCGTTCCTGCGGGTGATGAACTCCACTCTGAACGCAGTCTCGGCCAGGACGCTCATGCTGCGCCTGAAGTCCTCGGCCGTTCAGTTCGACCTGCCGACGCGCGAGCGCGTCTTCAAGTCGGCGCTCATCGAGATCGACGACGCGCGGTCCGTCTTGCATGCGATCCACATCCACGGAGATGCGGTCGCGAAGCTCGACGAAGCGTTCGACAAGCTGAAGAGCTCGCAAGGAACGGCGACGAGCAAGATCGATCAAGCGATCAATATCGTGCGCGGAGTCCCGGCGCTGCTCATCGACTAGCACGAAACGGCGTGGTCCCCCGGCACCCGCCGCGGCGCGCTGTTAGCCGCACAC
>JANLUN010000682.1:0-2110 GCA_031363505.1 Planctomycetota bacterium
CCGCTCCACGCCCGATCGCGTCCAGCGCGAACCGCGCGCCGTCCGCGCGCGTGCCCGGTAGCGCGGCAAAGAGATCACCGGCGCCCGCCCGACGGCTGTCGAGATGAACGCCGGTGACCTTCGGTCCGTCGCCTGCGATGGACGACAGGGACCCCCCCAACTCATGGACCAGTTCAGTGAGACGCACCGGTGACCTCCCCCTCGGACCAAGGCGCGTCCGACAGTCGAAAGTGGCTCGCGAGCTGCGACGCGGAAGTGTCGTCGAGCGGCGCGAAGCCATCGTCCGGAAGCGGCGCCACGCGAACGCCGTCGCGCGTGTAGCCGAGAGCTTCTTTCAAGACTCCAGCGGCGGCCGGACCCGCGACGTCCGAGCCGTATTTCTTGCCGCCGCGCGGTTCATCGACGACGACGAGCACCATGATCTCGCGCGCGCTGCCCGGCAGTCGACCGAAGATGCACATCGACGACGTGTAGCACGAATTGTTGTGCGGGCGAACACTCTTGAGCTTCGCGCGACACGCGCGCGCGCCGCGGCACTTGTGATCTCGGTTGTGCGCGAGCTCGGCGTGGAGACAGACTTCGCCTAAAACTTTCTGCGCCGTGCCCGTCTTCGTGCCCATCTCGATGTCGTCGCAGTAAACCTTTTTGCCGGTGCCTTCGCGAGCGCCCATGAACATCATTTCGCGCACTTGCGCGCACGCGTCGGCGCCGAAGAGGCGCTTCGGCGGAGCGAGCGGAACCGTGTGCCGCACACCGTTCTGCTCGACTGCGTCGACGAGACGCAGCGGACGGAACTCGCCGCCGCGCACGACCGTGGCGAGCGCGCCCGCTTGTTGCCACAGCGTGACCATCAACTCGTGACCGAAGCTCACTGACGCATGCTGGTTGTGCGTCCGCCACGGGAGTTCGGGCACGTCGCCCCTGCGCTCGCCGCCGAGGCCCGCTTTCGGGTACGCGCCGTAGCCGAGGTCGCAGAACCGGGCGTGGAGCACCTCGGCCGGAATGCGCACGCCGATCTGCACGAGGACGGCGTTGACCGAGTACGCGAGGCCCTGCGCGGCGCTGATCCGGCCCTTCGGAGCGCCCTCCGCTTCGTGAATCGTCCGCGACGCGATCCGGAAGTTGCCGTCGCACGTGTCGAACACGGTGTCCGGCGTCACGACGCCCGCGTCGAGCGCGGTCGCCATCACGAGCACCTTGGTCGTGGAGCCGGGCGTGAACGCGTGCGAGGTCGGCAGGAAGCCGCCCGCGCCGTAGGGATCGAGTGCGTCCACCGCGAGCACGTCTCCGGTGGCGAGGTCGATCGCGATGCCCTGCACGATCGCCGGCCGCTGCTCGGTCATCACCTTCTCGAGCCAGGCGCGCATCTGGCGCTGGAGCTCCACGTCGATCGTGGTGAGGACGCGCGGCGTCTCGCTGGCGGGGATGAGCTCTTGGAAGTAGCGCGCCGGCGCCTGACGCGGAACTTGGTTGGCGAGGAACGTGTACTCCTCGGGCTTGCGCACGAGGAACTGCCACTCGGGCTTCTCGAGCAAGCGCTGGCAGTAGAGCTCGAGACCGCTCATCGCGCTCGGCTGGTACACCTTCGCGGACGTGTGGCTCTTGAGGAGCTCGAGTTCGGACTCAGTGCACAGTTCGTCCGCGGGAAGGTTGAGCTCCTTGCGCGCGAGCTTGCGCGCCAGCTCGGGTTCGAGCGTCCCCCACCGGCCGAGCACCGCGAGCGGAACCTCGTCCTTCTCGGAGGCCTGCGCCGGGTACATGCGCTTGGCATGACGTCGCAGCGACATCTGGTGCGACTGGAGACGTTCGTGCTTCAAGAGCTCGTGGACGGCGAGCGCGGCCGCGGCCGGCACTTCCTTGACGACGCTCTTGAACTGCGTCGGGAGCAGCGCATCCCACACCGCCTTGCGCCACGCTTTGCGCTCCTCCTCCGTGTCGATCGAGCGCGAGATCTCGGGCGTCGCGATGCATTCCGTCAGGTCGTCGGCGATGCGTCGCGACCAATCGAGCGGCCGCGTGATGCTGCGCGCGGCGCGTGTCGCCTCGCTCAGCACGACGCGCGGGACCCAGGTCAGCCCGTACTCGCCGGTGACCGCGGTCGCGTGGACCC
>JANLUN010000684.1:0-4772 GCA_031363505.1 Planctomycetota bacterium
TGCACGAGAATCGCCACTTCCCGCCGCCGCGGGATTTTCAGGCGAAGAGCCGGCTCGGCAAGGAAGAGATCTACCAGCGGATGTACCGCGAATCGATCGACGAACCCGAACGGTTCTGGGGCCGGGTCGCGAACGAACGTCCGTGGATCGAGCCCTTCACGCGCGTCCTCGACTGGAGCAACCCGCCGTTCGCGAAGTGGTTCGTCGGTGGCAAGCTGAACGTCAGCTCCGTCTGCCTCGATCAACACGTCGCGACGCACCGAGCCGACAAGCCTGCGATCTTGTGGGAGGGCGAACCGGGAGACACGCGTGTCCTGACGTACGCGGAGCTGCACCTCGAAGTGTGCCGATTCGCCAACGCGCTCAAGCGCCGCGGCGTTCGTCGCGGCGATCGCGTCGCGATCTACATGCCGATGATTCCCGAGGCGGCGGTCGCGATGCTCGCGTGCGCGCGCATCGGCGCGGCGCATTCGGTCGTGTTCGGCGGATTCAGCGCGCAGGCGCTGCGCGATCGGATCCTCGATGGGGGCTGCACCGCGGTCGTTACCGCGGACGGTGGATTCAGGCGCGGCGCGGTACTCCCGCTCAAGGTCCAAGTCGACGAGGCCTGCCGCGGCATCGACGCAGTGCACACCGTGTTCGTCGTGCAGCGCGCGCGCTGTCCGGTCGACTGGGACCGCGCGCGCGATGTCTGGTACCACGACGCGGCGCTCGACAGTTCGTCCGAATGCGAGCCGGAGGCGATGGACAGCGAGGATCTGCTCTTCCTCTTGTACACGTCGGGTTCGACGGGCCGGCCCAAGGGCATCGTGCACACGACCGGCGGATATATCGTCGGCGCGTATCTCTCGACGCAGTTCGTGTTCGACTTGCGCGACCAGGACATCTTCTGGTGCACCGCGGACATCGGCTGGGTCACGGGGCACAGCTACATCGTGTACGGACCGCTCGCCAACGGCGCGACGATCGTCATGTACGAGGGCGCTCCCAACACGCCGCACATGGGGCGCATGTGGGAGATCGTCGACAAGTACAAGGTCACGATCTTCTACACCGCGCCCACGGCGATTCGGACGTTCATGCGCTGGGGCGACGAGCATCCGCGGCGGTACAAGCTCAATTCGCTGCGACTGCTCGGCTCGGTGGGGGAGCCGATCAATCCCGAGGCGTGGATGTGGTACCACCGCACGATCGGGCGCGAGAACTGCCCGATCGTCGACACGTGGTGGCAGACGGAGACCGGCAGCATCATGATCACGCCGCTGCCGGGCGTCACCGCTACGCAGCCCGGTTCAGCGACGCGGCCTTTCTTTGGCGTCGACCCCGTGATCCTCGACGAGCACGGCCGCGAGCTCGGGCCCAATCAAGGCGGCTATCTCGCCATTCGCAGGCCGTGGCCTTCGATGCTGCGCGGCATCTGGGGCGACGAGGCACGCTTCCGCGAGAACTACTGGTCGAAGTTTCCCGGTGTGTACTTCTGCGGCGACGGTGCGCGGCGCGACGAGAAGGGCTTTTTCTGGATCCTCGGCCGCATCGACGACGTGATCAACGTCAGCGGACACCGGCTCTCGACGATGGAGATCGAGAGCGCGCTCGTATCTCACGAGAAGGTGTGCGAAGCGGCCGTCGTGGGGCGACCCGACAACCTGACGGGGCAAGCGATCTGCGCGTTCGTGACGATCTCCGCCGACGCGGAGTCGTCGGAGTCCCTGCGCACGGAGTTGATGGAGCACGTCGCGAAGGAGATCGGCAAGCTCGCGCGGCCGGCCGAGATTCGATTCACGGCGGCGCTGCCGAAGACGCGCAGCGGGAAGATCATGCGCCGTCTCTTGCGCGACGTCGCGGCGGGCGTCGAGACCGCGCAGGACACGAGCACGCTCGAAGACTTCGCGGTGCTCGCCAAACTGCGTGAAGACGAGGAATAGCGCTCGCTCGACTTCAATCTGCGCGCGCGATGCGTAGCACCGACACCCGCACTCGTACCGGAAGTCGACGAAGGCCGCTCTCCGCCCGATGAACATCTGGTCGCTTCTCGAGCGTGCGGCGAGCCTGTATCCCGGGCACGAAGGCGTCGTGGACGGCGACGCGCGGTTCACCTACGCGCAGGTGCGCGAGCGCAGCGCGGGACTCGCGGCGTTCTTCGTCTCGGCCGGGATTCAGAAGGGCGACCGCGTCTCGGCGCTGTGCTGGAACAGTCACGAGTTCATCGAGGCGTACTTCGCGTGCGCGGCAGTGGGCGCCGTGCTGAACCCGCTGAACGTGCGGCTCGCGCTGCCCGAGTTCAGCGCAGTGCTCGACGATTGCCGGCCGCGTTGGCTGATCGCGGACGCGCGTTTGCGCACGGTGGCGGACGGGATTCTCGGACTCGGCAGCTCGCTCGAAGGAGTGCTCTGGACTCGGGGTGAGTCGACTTCGCGCGCGCACCAGGCGAGCCGGTCCTACGAAGAAGCCGTCGCCAGCGACACGCGCCGATTCCGACCGGCGGACATCGACGGTGGCGATCTCGCGCACCTCTATTACACGAGCGGCACGACCGGTACTCCGAAGGGCGTGATGTTGACGCACGACAACGTGTGTCTGCACGCGCTCGGCACGATCGCGGAGCTGCGCCTATCGGACACGGATTGCTGGGGACACTTCGCGCCGCTGTTCCATCTGGCGGACGCGTGGGCGACGTTCGCGATCACTTGGTGCGGAGGTCGCCACGTCGTGCTTCCCCAGTTCGATGCCGAGGCTGCGCTCGAGCTCGTCGCTAGCGAGCGGATCACGATCTCCAATTGGATCCCGACGATGCTGGTTCGCATGGTTCGGCATCCGCGCGCGCGGGAGATCGACACGTCGAGTCTGCGCATGGTGCTTTCGGGAGGCGCGCCGATCGCACCGACGGTCGTGCGCGACGTGGTCGACGCGTTCGGTTGCGAGTACGTGCAGACGTACGGAATGACGGAGACGAGCCCGTACTTGACGCTCAGTCTTCCGAAGGGGCACATGCGAACGCTCCCGGCCGAGGAAGTGCTGGCCATCCGATGCAAGACAGGCCGTCCCTTCGCCACGATCGAGCTGCGCGTCGTCGACGACGCGGGCCGCGACGTCCCGCGCGACGACAGGAGCGTGGGCGAGATCTGGGTCCGAGGCGACACGGTCACGCCGGGCTACTGGAATCGCCCGGACGAAACGCGCGCCGCGTTCTCCGATGGGTGGCTCAAGACCGGCGACCTGGCGGCGATCGATGCCGAGGGCTACGTCACCATCGTCGACCGGAAGAAGGACATGATCCTGTCCGGTGGCGAGAACGTGTACAGCATCGAGGTTGAGACGGCGCTCCTGGCCCACCCCGGGGTGCTGGAGGCGGCCGTGTTCGGGGTGCCCGACGCCGAGTGGGGGGAGAGCGTGCGCGCAGCAATCGTCATGAGAGCGGGGCAGTCGGCGGACGCAAGCGCGCTCCAGGCCTTCTGCCGCGGTCGCCTCGCGGCGTACAAAGTGCCGCGCGGAATCGAGTTTCTGAGCGAACTTCCGCGCACTGGATCGGGCAAGATTGCTAAGCGCGTATTGCGCCACGACTTGGAAACTGCATTGCGTGGCGGCTCAGCACTAACCCGTAATCCAGCGTTCGACCCCCGCGGCGAGCGATAGAGCTCGCGAAATGTACGAAGTTGCAGATCTGCTATTAGAAAACTGCATTGCCGTGGCGGGTGCTCGCTACGTTGCGCGCGCTCGAGAGCTCGCGTGTTTTTGCGTGCGAATTCTGCATGGTGCGTGCGCACGCACGCTTTCGAATTGAAGTTGCATTTCTGCGCGATGCGGCGAAGGGTGCCGCCGGCGCAGCGATAAGAAGGAATATTCAAATCGATCTAGTCGCGCACCATCGCGAGTTCGATGAACGGACGCTCTTGGAGCGCCTACCAAATTTCCAACTTCGATGCAGAGCGCTGCAATCTCGGCTCTTGCCTCACAGCTCGGTGGAGGATAGCGTGCCCCAGCATAGGACGGCGATTCGCGATGGTTCCGCCTTCCCGCAACTTGACACGCAACTGGGAATCACAGGCTCCTCGGGCCGAAGTCGATCGGACGAAGAGCGCGCTTTCGACCACGCGGCGGAATCACTCCGCGTGCCGTGAGATTGCGCTCACGCGTTCGACTCGCGGAGAAGTCTGCTGGCTGGCAGCTGCGAACACTCGGGTCGGTGCGTCCGGCGACGGCACAGAACTGCAACCCTGATAATCAACGTATGAGGAGAGCTGGGATGGACAAGCGGAATAGTATCTGGATCCGGACACTGAGCGTCGTGGGCGCAGGGCTTGTGTGTGTACAAGTCGCGGCCGCGCAAGCGAATCCTTGTGAGTGCGGTCCGCAGGAAGGGTGCGGGAGCACTTTCCTCGACGTGACCAACTTCTATGAAGGCCCGCCGCCGAACGTCTCGCCGGGATTGACGATCTCGATCCCGCGATTCGACAAGTCGCAGGGCACGCTGAAGAAAGTCGAATACGCGGCTGTGGTTCGGCTCATCAGCGCGTCGTCCAGCTTCGAGAACACGAACCCCATCGCGACGTGCAGTCTCACGGGCATCACGTTCGTGCTGAACAACTTCGTGGGAGCTCCGGCCGGCATCACCCCGGCTCAGATCTTCCCGACAGGCGCCACGTTCGATTGCTCGGTTTCCCCGATCAACGTCCAGCTCGGCCTCGCCGGTTCGGCGACCGACACGTTCGTTTCGACGTGCAGCCCGCCCGAGCCCACCCCGG
Organism: Planctomycetota bacterium; assembly: GCA_031363505.1. Lineage (GTDB taxonomy): Bacteria > Planctomycetota > UBA1135 > UBA1135 > JANLUN01. Next base: position 4,743 of record JANLUN010000684.1, read on the forward strand.
TCACGTCGCAGCTCTTCGATCTGTGCAGCG
>JANLUN010000690.1:0-6799 GCA_031363505.1 Planctomycetota bacterium
AGTGACCTTCCTCTTGTTTTGAAGGTAAAGTTTTCAAAATTTCATCAAGCTCTGGATCACGCCGGAATGATGACTTCGTGGCCGCCGACTTTCGCACGACCGTTCGACTCCTGAAGCCTCACGCGCGGCCGCATGTGCTCGCGCTCGTCGGGCTCGTCGTGCTCGGTTGGCTGACGGCGCTCGGCCAGCGATCGATCGTTCTCCTCGTCTACCCCGCGATCGACATCCTGTTCCCGGCCGCGGCGGCGAGCGCCGAACCTGCTAAGGTCGTCGCCGACTCAAATCTGCCGGGCGCGTTCGCGGAGGTCTCGCGCTTCTTACAAGCGCGCATCGCGGACTTAAACGGGTGGCTCATGGGCGAGCCGGTGACGATGGGCGATCGCATGGCGGCGCTGGGCCGCCTGGCGATGGTGATGGCGGCGCTGGCGGTGGTTTCGTCCTTCGCACAGTACGCGTTCCTCACCACGGCGCGCTGGGTCGCGCTGCGCATGGTGGTCGATCTGCGCACGCGGATCGCGCGCCACTTGATGGGGCTTTCGATGGTCTATCACGGCCGCCGGCACTTCGGCGACCTGTTGAGCCGCATCAGCAGCGACGTGACGACGACGCTCACGACGCTCACCATGGCGATCAAGGACCTGGTGCAGGAGCCGCTGATGGCGCTGACGTCGCTGCTCTTCGCGGCGTACATCGCCCCGCTGCCGACGCTGTTCGTCGCGATCGGGCTCGTGTTCATCGTGTTCCCCGTCGCAAAGCTCTCGCGCCGCGTGCGCCGCGGGAGCTCGAAGTCGCTGTCGACGCTCGGCTCGTCCGTGCAAGCGCTGTCGCAGATGTTCCAAGGCATCCGCACGGTGAAGGCCTTTCGCGCGGAGGAGCGCGAGATGGAGCGCTATCGCGCGATCAACGAGGATTACGTGCGATCGACGATGCGCATGGTCCGCGCGCAGGCGCTCTCGGCGTCCTCGACGCTGCTCTTCAGCCACATCGGCATGGCCGCGCTCGTCGTGATCGTCGGATACCTGACGTTGCAGGCCGGCATCTTCACCAACGAGAAGGACTTGGCGGCGTTCTTCCTGTCCGTTTCGGCGGCGTACGCGAGCGTCAAGGACATGACCAAGGCCGTGACGCAGGTCCAGGAATCCGTCGGCGCATCGGAGCGCATCCAAACGCTGCTCGACGAACGTGCGGACGTCGTCGAGCGCCCAGGCGCACGCACGGTGATCGGACTCGGAACGGGTGTGTCCTTCGAGGGCGTGACGTTCGCGTACGTCGGCGGAGACGGCGACGCGATCTCGGGACTCAGTCTCTCGATCCGTCCGGGCGAGACGCTGGCGCTCGTCGGCGCTTCGGGGTCGGGCAAGAGCACGATCGTCGACCTCATCGCACGCTTCATCGATCCGACGCAGGGACGCATCACAGTCGATGGACAGGACCTGCGCGATCTGTCGTTCGACTCGTGGACGGCGCAGTACGCGATGGTCGGGCAGACGCCGTTCCTCTTCCACACGACGATTGGGGAGAACATCCGCTACGGGAAGCCGGATGCGACGGAGGCCGAGGTCGAAGCGGCTGCGCGCGCGGCCGGGATCCACGAGTTCATCCGCGCGCTGCCCGATGGGTACGCGACCAACGTTGCCGACGCCGGCTCGCGTTTGTCCGGGGGCCAACGTCAGCGCATCACGATCGCGCGCGCGTTCCTCAAGGACGCTCCGCTGTTGCTGCTCGACGAGGCGACGAGCGCGCTCGACAGCGAATCGGAGGCCGTCGTGCAGGAAGCGCTCGAGCGTTTGATGGCGCACAAGACCGCGGTCGTGATCGCGCACCGGCTGTCGACCATTCGTCGCGCGGATCGGATCGCGGTCCTCGACAAGGGGCAACTCGTCGAGATCGGATCTCACGACGAGCTCCTGGCACGCGGCGGTGCGTATGCGCGTTTGCACGCCGCGCAGTTTGACGCGCCGCAAGAAGTCTCGGCCTGATCGTTCGCGCGGACGCGGCCGTCATGAACTTCATCGCCCTCAAGATGCTCACCGGCGACCGGGCGAAATACCTCGGCATCATCATGGGCTTGACGTTCGCGTCGCTGCTCATCACGCAGCAGATGGCGATCTTCACCGGACTGATGACCCGCACGTTCGGCTCGATCACGGACATGGGCCAGGCGCAAGTGTGGGTGATGGACTCGAAAGTCCAATTCATCGACGACGTCAAGCCGATGCAGAGCACGCAGCTCTACCGCGTGCGCGGCGTCGACGGCGTGCAGTGGGCCGTGCCGCTCTACAAGGGGCTTCTGAAAGCTCGTCTCGCGAACGGCGCGTTCCAAACCATCAACGTGTTCGGACTCGACGACGCCACGTTGATCGGCGGTCCGCCGGAGATGGTCGAGGGCAGTCTGGCCGATCTGCGCCGCAGCGAGAGCGTGATCGTGGACGAAGTCGGCGCGAACGGACGGCTCGCTCGGCCGCCGTCGTCGCCGGGCGGTGCGCCGACTCCGCTTCGTGTGGGGGATTCGCTCGAGATCAACGATCATCGAGCGATCGTCGTCGGGATCTGCCGCGTGCAGCGCACGTTCCAGTCGCAGCCGGTCGTGTACACGACGTACTCGCGCGCGACCACGTACGCGCCGCGCGAGCGCAAGCTGCTCTCGTTCGTGCTCGTCGGCGTCAAACCGGGTGCGGACGCACAGGAAGTCTGCCGCACGATCACGCACGCCACGGGACTGTCCGCCTACACGCGCGACGACTTCAGCTGGATGACGATCCGCTACTTCATGAAGTACACCGGCATCCCGATCAACTTCGGCATCGCCGTTCTGCTTGGATTCCTTGTGGGAACCGCGATCGCCGGCCAGACCTTCTACAACTTCACGCTCGAGAACCTGCGGCAGTTCGGCGCGCTCAAGGCGATGGGCGCCGACAATGGCATGTTGCTCCGGATGATCGTTCTGCAGGCCGTGCTCGTCGGAGCGATCGGATACGGGATCGGTGTCGGACTCGCGTCGCTCTTCGGCATCGTTTCGAAGAACACCGAGCTAGCCTTTCGGCTCCCGTGGCAGATCCTCGCGATCACCGCGACCGCCGTCCTCGCGATCTGCGTCTTCTCGGCGCTGATCAGCATCCGCAAGGTGATGCGGCTCGAACCGGCCGTCGTGTTCAAGGCCTGAACCATGATCGCCCACGAGCGAGCCGTGCTGTGCGAGAACATCACGAAGGTCTACGGCAGTGGACCCGACGAGGTGCACGCGCTGCGCGGTGTGGATCTCGAGATCCGCGCGGGCGAGCTGTTGATGCTCGTCGGGCCGTCGGGCTGCGGGAAGACGACGCTGATCTCGATCATCGCCGGAATCCTCGATCCCACCGCGGGTCGCGCGGTCGTGTTCGACCACGATCTGAAACAGATGCCGGATCGAGAGAAGGTCCGCTTCCGCGGCCGCTCGATCGGCTTCGTGTTCCAAGCGTTCAACCTGTTGCCGTCGCTGTCCGCCGCGGAGAACGTCGCCGTCCCGCTCCACATCCTGGGCAAGCCGCGCAAGACCGCGCTCGCGCGCGCGCACGACGTGCTGAAGAGCGTGGGCCTGGGAGAGCGCGCCAATGCGCGGCCATCGCAGCTCTCCGGCGGGCAGCAGCAGCGCGTGGCGATCGCGCGCGCGCTCGTGCACGAGCCCAAGTTGATCGTGTGCGACGAGCCGACGAGCTCCCTCGATCAGGAGACCGGCCAGAAAGTCATGCAGATCCTGCGCGATGTCGCGCTCGCGCCGGACCGTGCGCTGGTGATCGTGACGCACGACGCGCGCACCTTCGGGTTCGCCGATCGCATCGCGAAGATGAACGACGGTGTGATCGAAGAGATCGTCGAGTCCGCCGCCCACCTCTGAACGGAGCCCGGAATGTTTCGCAAGTTCGTATTACCTTTGCTCGCCGTGGTCGGCTTCACGTTCGCGCTGTACACGGTGTTCACCGGCGCGCAGCCCGTAGCCGTTTCCGCCGCGGTCGCGGAGCCTGCGCTTGCGCCGTTCGACGACACGATCGCTGGCGCCGGCATCGTCGAAGCGCGCACGCAGAACATCGCCGTCGGTACGCCCGTCGCGGGCGTCGTCGCGCGGATGTGTGTGCAGGTGGGGAGTCAGGTCGCCGCCGGTGATCCGCTTTTCCAGATCGACGATCGCGACCGTCAAGCCGAGCTCGCGGTGCGCAGGAGCGCGCTTGCGAGCGCGGAAGCGGATCTCGCGCGCATTTCGAGCCTGCCGCGCGCCGAAGATCTTCCGCCCGCGCGAGCGCGCGTGCTCGCAGCGGAGACGCTGGTCGCCGATGTGAAGAATCAGCTCGCGCTCGCCGAAGGGCTGACGGACATGCGCGCGATCGCGACGCAAGAGTGGGATCGCCGGAAGTTCGCGGTGCGCGCGGCGGAGGCGCGGCTCTCGCAGGAAGAGGCCGAGCTGAAAAAGCTCACCGCGGGAGCGTGGAAGCCTGACCTCGACATCGCACGCGCCGCGGTCGACGCCGCCAACGTGCGCGTCGCGGCGCAAGCGACGGAGATCGAGCGGCTGACGGTGCGGGCGCCCGTCGACGGCACCGTGCTGCAAGTCAATCTGCGGCTCGGAGAATTCGCGCCTTCAGGAACGCTCGCGCAGCCGCTGCTCGTGATGGGCGACATCGCGACGTTGCACGTGCGCGTCGACGTCGACGAGAACGACGCGTGGCGTTTTCGTCCCGGCGCGCATGCGGTGGCCTACGTGCGCGGGAATCGCGACCTCAAAGCGGAGATGGAGTTCGTGCGCGTGGACCCGTACGTGATCCCCAAGCGCTCGCTGACGGGTGAAAGCACCGAACGCGTCGATACGCGCGTGCTGCAGGTGATCTACCGCTTCGATCCCAAGAGCCTTTCCGTGTACGTCGGCCAGCAGATGGATGTGTTCATCGATGCAGGCGGCGGCGACGCGCAACCATCCGCGGGCAAGGGCAGCGGACGATGAGCGATCGCAGCGGAGATCGCGCGTCGGCGAGGATCGTCGCGCGAGTGGTCGCGCTCAGCGCGCTGGTGTTCGCCGGGTGTCACGTTGCCGGCGAGTACGAACGCCCTCACGTTGCGACGCCCGCGGGCTGGACTCAGGCTGAGGCCGATACGCTCCCCGATCCGCCCGACGAGCGTTGGTGGCGTTCGTTCGGCGACGCACAGCTCGATCGGCTGATCGAGCGCGCGCTCGCGTCGAACCTCGACGTGCGGATCGCGCGCTCGCGCGTGCTCGAGGCGCGCGCGCTGCGCGACATCGTAGCGGGCGGATCGCGGCCGACGGTCGACATCGTAGCGGGCTACGCGCGCACGCGACAGAGCGAGAACACGGCTCAAGGTCAGTTCGCACCGCGCACCGACGACTTCTACCAAATCGGCTTCGACGCGCGCTGGGAGCTCGACGTGTTCGGCCGCAATGCCTACGGAGTCGAAGCCGCCGAAGCGGGGATCGACGTCGCAGAGGATCAACGGCGCGGCGTGATCGTCGCACTGCTCGCGGAGGTCGCGCGCGCGTACATCGAGCTGCGCGGGCTGCAGCGCGGACTGGCGGTGACGCGCGGCAACCTCGCGCTGCAAGAGGACACGCTGGCGCTCACACGCGCGCGCTTCTCGGCGGGCCTCGTCGGCGATCTCGACGTAGCGCGCATCGAAGCGCTCGCGGCGACGACGGCGGCCCAGATCCCGACGCTCGAGGGCGATCTGCGCCGCAACGTGCACCGGCTCAGCGTGCTGCTCGCGAGCGAGCCTGCCGCGCTCGCGGCGGAGCTCGAAGCCGAAGTCGAAGTGCCGCCCGCGCCGGACACGCTCTCAGCCGGATTGCCGGCGGATCTCCTGCGCCGGCGACCCGACGTGCGCGGTGCGGAGCGCGAGCTCGCCGCGGCCGCCGCGCTTTCAAATCAAGCCACGGCGGATCTCTTTCCGAGGCTGACGCTCGGCGCGACGTTCGGACAAGCCAGTCGCGAAGGAGCGGACCTATTCGATGCGGCGAGCAACGTAGCGTCGATCGGTGGGTCGATCGTGCAGCCGCTCTTCGCCGGCGGCGTGTTGCGCGCGAACATCCGTGTGCAGGAAGAGCGCGAAGCCCAAGCGCTGCTTCGTTATCAGCAGGTCGTGCTCGACGCGCTCGCCGAGGTCGAGGACGCGCTCACCGCTTGTCATCGCGAGGAAGAGCGCTGGGCGTCGATCTCGCAAGCACTCGAATCCAATCGCCGGGCGGTGAGTCGTTCGAGCGCACTGTACGAACGCGGCTTGATCGACTTCCTCGACGTGCTCGACGCCCAGCGCGCGCAACTCGCCAGCGAGTCCGAGCTGGCGCGCAGCGCGACACAGCGCGCAGCAAACGTGGTCGCGCTCTACAAAGCGCTCGGCGGCGGGTGGGAGATCGAGGAGTAGCGCGCGCGGCGCGTCCAACACGCTGCCGTCGTAACCGGTGCAGTGCCTGGAGCTCACCTGCCCTGCGCGTGCGCCTCGACGAACCACAATTGCTTGTCGATGTCGCGCGACACTCCGGTGAATAGATCGGCGGTGTTGGCATCACCCAAGTCGTCGGCGGTGTCGATCGCGTTACGCACCTGACCGCCGAATGTGGCGAGCGCGGTGGACAGCGATTCGACGTGATCACGCCCGTCCGTGATCGCGAGCGGGTACTCCTTCAGCGCGGTCGCCTTGCTCGTCGCTTGGATCGTGCCGCGAGCCGTGCCGCCGAGCTGGACGGTTCGTTCCGCGATGTCGTCCACGGCGGTTTGGACCGTCGTCGCGACCTCGTCGAAGAGTTCGTGCAGCGCGATGA
>JANLUN010000701.1:0-11604 GCA_031363505.1 Planctomycetota bacterium
GGTCGTCCTCGCGGGCCTGCAATTCGTCGGGACGCTTTCCTCGTTCCAGATGGCGCTCGCGATCGAGAGCTCGGCGGGCTCCATCCGGCTCGTCGCGTGCGCGGTCGCCGGCGCGAACGGGTCGTCCACAGTCAGCTTCTCGGGACGACGCGCCGTCCAGGTGACCAATGCGGGCGAGGTCGCGTTCGCTGCTTGCATGATGCTGGGAGGCAACGGGTACTCCGATCAGTTCTGCCAATCGCCCGCGTCGACAGTCGCCGGCGGCGGCCTCGTGTCGCAGTCATCGAGCATCGCGCTCTACGATTGCGGTGTTCGCGGGGGTCGCGGCGGAACCGGGGATACGCTCGTCGGAGCACGCCCGGGCGGCGATGCGGTCGACGTTCAGCTCTCGAACTTCCTCTTCGCGTCGCGTTCCCTGTTCCAAGGCGGTAACGGCGGACCTACGGGGATCTGCCTCCTGGACGATCCTGCTGGCGGCGACGGCGGAGACGGACTCGTCATGTCGAACGACACGTTCTCCGTCCACCTGCTCGACGATGACCTGGTCGGCGGCACTGCCACCACCGGGTTCACACTCGGCAACACCGTTTCCGGAACTCCCGGGCAACCCGTTGCCGGCGGTCCCCCATTCCAGTACGTCGTGACGAGCTTCGAACTCGCGATGCCGGTCGTCGCGCGCGAGGGCACGTTCCTCACGCTCACCTTCACAGGGAACCCAGGCGACCAAGTGTTCTTGAACGACGGACTCGAGACGACGTTCGCGCTCGTGCCGTCGTGGCGCGGTGTCGTGATCGCGCCGTTCCCCAATGCCAACGCGGGCCCGATGCGCGAGCGGCGCTGGGGAGTCATCCCGGCGTCCGGCGTGCTCAAGCAGGTCTACCGCGCGCCCGTGCTTCCGGCCGGCGTCGACGCGCAGACGCGCTTCCTTCAGGCTTACCGCGTCCGCGCGAACGGAATCACGCTCGGCAGCTTCACGACGCTCACGGTTCTCGATTCGAGCTTCTGAGCAATCACCTTTCCCTGAGATTCGACGCCGTGATCCTGCGCGCACTCACGCTCGCCATGGCGGCCGCACCGGTCTTCGCGGACGTCCTCGTCGTCAACGCGGCGGGTGGCGCTGACTTCACCGCCATCCAGACCGCGATCGACGCGGCCGTCGACGGCGACACGATCCTCGTGGAGAGCGGGAGCTACGCCGGCTTCACCATCGACGGCAAGGGCCTCGTCGTCGTCGAAGACACGAGCGCGAACGTGCAGATCCAGAGCACGATCGTCGTGCGCAACGTCCCGCTCGCCGGTCGCGTCGTGCTCAACGGTCTCAAGGTAAAGGCGCCGACGACATCGAGCGCGACGAGCTTCGGACTGCACGCGCAGAACAATGCCGGCGCGATCCGACTTCACGCTTGCGACATCGCGGGCGGCGACGGCGCGAACGGTGCTCCGAATTGCTCGACGACCCTCCACGCGAGCCCGGGCAGCACCGGACTGCAGCTCGAGAACTCGCCCGACGTCGCGTTCACCGAGTGCTACGCGTGGGGCGGCAAGGGCGGCAATCATGGCTGCCCAATCGCGGAGAACCCCGGCGCGGGTGGCGACGCGGTCGTCTGTCAGAGCTCGCGCGTCGTCGCGTACATGAGCGAGTTCTTCGCCGGCGATGCAGGCAGCGGCGGCGACGGTCCTGCGAGCGGAGGCGACGCCGTGCAGCTCGACGTCGGGAGCGGTGCATTCGTCGCGGGCTCGCTCGTGCTCGGCGGACACGGATCGAATCCGACGTTCGATCTGCCTTCCTGTGGACCAGCGGGCAGCGGTGGTGCCGGATTGCATTGGGTGGGTGCGCCGAGCTTCCTGTGGCGCCTCGGCGGCTTACTCGACGGCGGCGCCGGTGGATCGACGCCGGGTTGCAGCAATCAAGGCATGCAAGGCCCCGCTGCGCTGGGCATCGGCGCGCCGTTCACGTTCGTCGTCTCCCCGCTCGCGCTCCAAATCCAATCGGTCGCGCGCGAAGGACAGACGATCGCGATCACGTTCGTCGGCGATCCGGGCGACCGCGTGGGGCTCATCGAAAGCGACGACACGGCGTTCCTCGGCGTCGCGGCGTGGCGCGGGTTCCTGATCGTCGACGATTCCGCGGGCCCCAAACGCAGCTTGAAGTTCGGCGTGATCCCGCCGTCCGGAACGCTGACGCGCAGCTTCCACGTCCCGATGTTGCCGAGCGGCGTCGAATCGAACGTGCGCTACCTGCAGGCGTACCGCACGGCCGTGTCCGGCACGACGCTCGGCAGCTTCGTTCCGATGGTTGTGCTCGATTCGAGCTTCTGACGTGAACTCCCCATTTGCCCTGGCTGGAGCGCCTGAGTAAGCACGAGACTCGAAACCCCCGGTCCTCGAATCGCGCGCTAGCATGAGGAGCGGCAGGCACGGAACGCCTCGCTCAACTGCGAGGGGTTCAACGTCCGAAAACTAGTGGGATCGCGCCGAGGGGGGCCGCGATGGATTCGAGGGGCAGTTCTTGGAATGCGACGGTATTCGTCGCGTGTACCAGCGCGTTCGACGACACGCCGCTGACGCGGCTCGGCGGCGAAGGCCCGGACGATACGACCACGACGCAGGACGTGCGGCGCCGTTCCCGAGCTGAGGCAGCGCGAGGGAACTTCTACCGTCCGGCGCGAATCCAATTCGCAAACGCGCTCGCTGCACATCAAAAGGAATCATGAACTCTATTCTCCGCTACCTAATGCTCGCTTCGATCGTCGGAGCGACACTCAGCGACAGCGCGCGTGGTCAATCTGGACAGATCACGAGCTCCGACATCGCATTCGTCCACGACACGGGCTGGGTCAGCGCGGCTCGGGGCCAGAGCAGCTCGCTCTCGGGCTTCGCTGTCGAGGTGAAGGGCGCACGTTGGCTGCAACTTCAGTTCTCCGACGTCCACCTCGCTCCCGGTGCGCGGCTCGTCATGACCGGAGTGTTCGACGGTGCCCGGCAGGAGCTCGAGCCGCACGAAGCGTTGCAATGGCAGCTCGGGAGCGCCTTCTTCAACGGAGACGCCGTGTGGGTCGAGATCGCTGCGCCAGCGGGGAGCTCGGCCAGCCGCGTTCGACTCGCGAGCGTCCGCGTCGGCGCGCCGGAACCATCGGAGCTCACCATCTGTGGACCGACCGACGACCGCGTTCCGTCGAACGATCCTCGCATCGGGCGTCTCATGCCGGAGAGCTGCACAGCGTGGTTGATCGATGATTGCAACCACTGCCTGCTCATGGCTGGCCACTGCCCCACGGGATACGTCGTCGAATTCAACATTCCGCTCTCGTACACGGACAGCACGATCGTGCACCCGTCTCCGGACGACCAGTACGCAGTCGATGTGACATCGGCCCAGGGAGCCTATGCACCGCTCGACGACTGGACCTACTTCGGGTGCTTCGCGAATCCCAACACGGGCCTGACGCCGTACGAGCGTCAAGGCGGCGCGTTCGGTTTCGTAGCTCCGCCAACGTCAACGGCCGGTGTGACGGTTCGCGTCACAGGGGACGGAATCGACATGACTCCAGGCGAATGGAATCGCACTCAGCAGACGCACCGCGGTCCCCTCGTCGGTTTCCTCGGCGATGCGGAAGCGCTCCTCTACAGCGTCGACACGTTCAACGGGAACTCGGGTTCCCCGATCATTTGGGATGAGACGGGGAAGGCGATCGGCATCCACACGAGCAATGGCTGCAACTCGACGGGCGGCGCGAACTCGGGTACGTCGCTCATGAACGCGGGGCTGCACGCCGCGCTGGCGAACCCGCGTGGAGTGTGCGACTGCGGGAGGGCCTGGACGACGTACTGCCTTGCCAAACTGAACAGCCAGGGTTGCACGCCGGCGATCTCGGCGACCGGCACACCGAGCGTGTCGGGGGGCGCGGGTAGCTTCGTGATCTCGGCCACAAACGTCATCAACAACCAGGACGGGTTCCTGTTCTACGGGTTCGTGCAAGGCACCACGCCGTTCCAGGACGGGGCGCTCTGCATTCGTGACGAGGTGACGCGGACGGCGAGACAGAACTCCGGCGGCAATGCGTCGCTCATCGATTGCTCTGGAACCTACTCGTTCGACATGGGCGCCCTGATCGCGTCGGGCGGCGATCCGCGACTTCACGTCGGCGCAACCGTTGTCGCGCAGTATTGGCAGCGTGACCCGCAATCGCCGAACTTCCCGACCGGGCTCACGAACGCGATCCGGTTCACGATCGCGCCTTGAGCGCGCATCGCGCGACCAGGCCGGGCGGTTGAATCACGCGAGCATCGACGGGCCCGCGACTGCGCGACTGCGAGCCTTCCCGCGCGCACGAGCCGGCCGTGATCACGGCGATGGGCGATTCAGTCGCCGGCGTAGCCCAAAGCCTTCAACGCTTCGTGGTGTTCGCGTGATGGCGGCGAAGGACGCTCGGGCAACGGCTTCGCCCGCCGGACCAATAGGTCCGCGAGCGTCGCTTTGAACTCCGCAGCTCGATCCGCGTTCGACGCGCTCACGTCGTGCTCCGCATTCGGATCGGACGCGAGGTCGTACAGCCGCCTCCCATCGCCGGTGTCCTCGTAGCGCCATCGATCGCCGATCAATGTCACGGCACCCGCGGGTCGCGTGTCCGTCTTCCGGAGCGCTCCCTGCGCGATCGCGAACGTGCGCGACATGCCCTTGTCGAATACGTCGCTCCCTTCCCCCGCTTTCACGAAGCTCTGCAGCGCCTCATGCTCGAACGCTCCCAGGATCGTGGGGAACAGATCGATCGTCGACGCCGTACTCGCGACGACCACAGGTTGCGGCAACATCTCTCGTGGGAAGTGAACCATCATCGGCACGAGCAGGTTCTCGTTCGTGATCCGGCCGTGCGTGAGCCAGTCGTTCTGCCCGAGCGACTGCCCGTGGTCGCCGACGATCGCGACGATCGCGCGCTCCCACAGGCCGTGCTGCTTCAATGATTCGACGATTCGGCCCACGCAGTCGTCCGTGGAACGCACATCGCCGTCGTATCGATTCATCAGGTCGCGGATGCTCGCGCGGTCGATCGGCGGGATCTCGAGCGCTGGATCCTCCGCGAGGCGTGGCAGCAGATCCGGGAACAGCACGCGACAGATGCCGCCCTTCGTCTCGTTCGCCGCGATTCGCTCCGGGTGGATGGCGCGCGCATCGATCTCCGCATCCAGGCGCGGATCACTCGTGAACATCTCAGCGTACGGCGACGGTGGCGCGTTCGGCTCGTGGGGATCGAAGAGATGGACCCACAGGAAGAACGGCCGCTCGGTTCGCTCGGCTATCCATTTCAATGCGAGATCCGTCGTCTCGACTCCCTTGCGACGCGCAATCGGCGCGTCGAACACCGCGAAGCCGTGCGACATCCCGGTCTCCGGTCCGAGGACACGCGCGCTCACGAACGCAGCGCTCTCGTAGCCGACACCGGACAGAATGCTCGGCACCCAAGTCGACGACGCTTGCGCCTCGAGCGTCGGCCGGCCGCTCGGGTGATTGCCGATTACGCCGTGCTGGTGCACGAATAGGCCCGTCATGATCGACATGTGGGACGGAAGCGTCGTCGGCGCCGCGGCCACGGCCCGATCGAAGCGGACACTCTCAGCGGCGAACGCGTCGATCGACGGCGACGTGTCGCGGAAGTAGCCGTAGCAGCCCAGATGATCGCGCCGCAGCGTGTCGAGCGTGATCAACACGATGGGACGCAGGTCGCGCGATCGAATGCGCGCGCTCACGACCTCCGGCTCACGAGTGCAACCGGTTGCCAACGCAAGGAGAGTCACCACCGCCCAGCAGCTGGTGACTCTCCTGTCGATCGAAACGTTCGTCGGTTGTGCGGGAACGATGGCTCGGCGCGAAGGCTTCGATGAACCGAGCGGGAAGCAGCTCACCTCAGAACGCGGGGTCGAGCACGGTCAACGCCCGGAAGCTCCCGAGCGTGATCCCGTTGGCGCCGAGCCGATAGGCCTGCAGAAATCGCGTCTGCGCTTCCTCGCCGACGGGAAGCTCCGGCGCGCGGTACGTCCGCGTGAGCACGCCGGAGGCTGGGATCACTCCCCACTTGATCGCGCGGACCGGAGCTGCGGTCGACCTGGGGAACGGCGCCAGCAAGACGCCGCGCCATGAGGGAACGGCTTCGAACGTCGTCGTGAGCTCGTCGTTCAGATACACGCGCGATCCGGGCGTGCCGGTGAAGGTCACGGTCAAGAACTCGCCTGCGCGTGCGATCGACGGAATCGCAAATCCCAAACCCGACGCAGGCAGGACGAAGGGCAGTGGGCCGTAGTACTGCTCGCCTGGATCCGCGGGGCACTGGTTGGAACCACCCGGATCGTTGAGTACGACGCCCGCCGGGCCGCCGACGACCATCGAATCGAGGATCCAACCGTTGGCCGTCGTCGCCGGGAACAGCGGCGTCATGTAGTAGCCGGCGCCGCCGTCATTCGGGCATCCGTAGAGCGGACAGTCGGTGTTCCCTCCCGCACCGCCGTGAATGTTGGATCGGGACGCGAACGCGAATGACGTCTGGCTGGCGCTTCCCGACGCGAACGACATCATGCCCGGTCCGCCCGGGCCCGTCCGATCGCCGCCGTTACCGCCGTGGCCGCCGCCGACGATGCAGTCGTAGACCGCGGTGGCACCGTTCAATTGGTAGAGGCCGCTCCCGCCGCCGCCGACGACGTCGAAGACACACGTGTAGCTCGACTTGCCGTCTCCGCCGGTGATCGTGCACCCGCCGAACGCGACATCGGACGCGTTCGACAACTCCACGCCGTTCCCGGCACCTAGGTTGGCGGTAGCGTCGCGGCCCGACAAATCGCTTTCGACGCAGCGCACGGCGCCGACGCAGTTCTCGACACGCAGCGCAGTGCCCGACGTGCCCGGTCCGACCGCGACATTCAAGCGCGCGAGCGTCACGGCCTGTCCCGCCCCCAGACCGCTCACGGTCACGAGCTTCGTGACCGTGGGGCGTGCCCCGACGTCGCCGATGACGTTCAAGGCCTTCCCGGCGATCGAGAAGCCGAGATAACTGCCCGGTTTCACGAGCAGGGTGTCACCGTCGACCGCGGCGTCGACGGCAGCCTGGATCTGTGTGAACGAGCCACCACCTGAGGCGTCCACGACGATTACATCGGCGCTCGATGTTCCTGCCAGAGTGAAGAGGGCGCCGAGCACAGTCGCCGAATGTTGCAGCTTCATTCCAAACTCCCGTTTCGAGTGAGTGAATCGCGCGAGCAAGGTTTCCAAGCGGTTCAAGATCGCAGCGCAAGTTACCGCTGCCAGGAATCGTGCCGCCTCCAGTCTACGGCGGAACGCCAGCGCCGGCACCTTCCGCAATCGATGACGTGCCGGCCGGCGTCGATCGCCGGTCGCAGTCTGCTGACTGCGATGGAATGACACCAGGAATCCGGGCTCGTCAGGAAACAGGGGCAGCGGCTGCTGCTCGCTGGAACCGTCTTTCGAGTAGCGCCGCCGCGCGACCGGACGAGGTGACGTCGCCCGTCTACGAACTCACGAGGATGAGCGGCGCGAGCATTCCTGCCGAAAGCGCGCGTCACCATGCCGGCGCACTCGCCTCCTCAGCGGCGCAGCTCTTCGAGCATCTTCTCGGCGTTCGCATTGGCCGGATTCAGCTCGAGTGACCGTTGATAGTTCGCGACCGCGCGCACTTTGTCCCCCGCGCGCATGTACGCCTCGCCTAGGCTGTCGTACACGTCCGCTGATTTCGGATACGCCTCGACGTTCAACTCGAACACCGCGGTGGCGTCGGCCGTTCGGTCCCCGCCCAAGAACTCGTAGCCGATCGAGTTGAGCGTGCCCTCGCGGAAGAGTCGCGCGTGGACGTTCTTTGCGCGCGCTTCCCGGAACTTCGCGGCCGCCTTCCCCATTCCGTCGGCGCGCAGGAGCTTCACGAACTCCGTCTCGTCGCGATAAAGGCGCTCGACCGCGTCGAGCATCGCCGCGATCTCCGCGGCGGGCATCCAACGGCCGCGCAACATCACGCCGACGCGGCGCTGCACGTTCGCGACGCTCTCGAGTGGGTTCGATTCGAGCAGCAGCAAGTCGGCGCGCGCACCGACGGCGACGACACCGACCTCACGCTCCTGGTGCATGAAGCGCGCCGGGTTCGTCGTCGCGGTCGACAGCGCGGCGTACGGTGTGAGCCCGCACTCCACCAAGTTCGCGAGCTCTTCGTGCAACGCATATCCCGGTAGGACGAACGGCACGCCGAACGCGACGCCCGCGTCGGTGCCCGCCAGCAACGGCACTCCCGCGCGATGCAATTCGCGCACGAGCTTCTTCAAGAACACGAGCTGGTCCGCGAATCGTTCGGCGTCGGCGGGCTCGAAGTCGCGCAGGTAGTGGTTTTGCTTCGTCAGCCAGCGCGCACGAATCTCCGGATCGCAGACGCGCAGCTCCGGACGCTTGGCGAGCGATTCCGCGTCACGAATCTGACGCCCGATCATGTCGAACGTCACGAGCGTCGGAGTCACCCACGCGCCGGCTTCTTTCGTGAGTCGCACCGCATCGGGAATCTCGTCGACGCCCGCGTCCTTGAAGAACGTGTAGAGGTACTCCTCCGCGTGATCGATCGAGCTCTGCCCGGCGGCGAGCGCGCCTTCGAGTCCCGTCGCGCGCGGCAGGTGTCCGACGACGGGCATCTTCCAGTGCTTCGCAGCGCTCAGGATGCCCGCGTGCGCTTCGGCGGTGAGTCCGCCGTACACCTTGATGAGGTCGTAGCCGGCCGCGTGGGCGTCGTTCACCGCGAGCTCGCCTTCTTCTCGCGACGTCACGATCACGCGGTTCGAGCCCTCCGGCGGCACGCCGTCGATCGTCGGACTCGCCGTGATCAACGTCGGTCCGAATCGGCGACCTTCCGCGATCTCGCGGCGCCATTGGAGATGGAACGGCTCGCCGCTCATGTTGCGCACGGTCGTGACGCCGTTCGCGACGTAGAGCATGAACTCGTCGGGGTCGAGCACATGCACGTGGCTGTCGCACAACCCAGGCATCAGATACGCCTCGCCCTTCCCGTCGATCGCATGCGAGTCGGTGGGAATCTTCACCTCGCTCGCCGGTCCAATCCGGGTGATGCGGCCGTTCTCGACGAGGACGGTGTGATCGCGCAGCACGCGCTCCGAATCCATCGGCACCACGTTCACGCGCACGAACGCGACCCGCGCCGTGTCGCTCCCGCGCACCGGCGTCACAAGCGCGAGCGAGAGGAGAGGGAAGAGAATGCTCGACAAAGAAGTCGGTCGAAGAGTGTTCATAGTGAGTGCGTGATTCTGACGTCGCTGCCGCGTTCGAGCAGGAATGCCGCGGTCGTCTTTTCCTGTGCCGCCGCGTTTTCCGGAAAGCTGGGGTTATTCTCGAGCTCCGCGGCATTCCTTCGGCGCCCATGGATCATTCGCAGCCCCTCGATCCCCAAAGCCTCTTCGCGCAGGCCGCGTGGGTCCACCGCTTGGCGCACAGCCTCGTCGCGGATCCGAACGCGGCCGACGACCTGGCGCAGGAGACGTGGCTCACGGTGCTCGAGAGTCCTCCGCGCGACGGTGCAAGTCCGCGAGGTTGGCTCGCAACCGTGCTCCGCAATCTCCGGCACGAATCCGTGCGCGGCGAATCGCGGCGCCGCGTGCGTGAGCACAGTGCAGCCAAGAGCGAGGCGCAGCCCGACACGGCGGACGTGATCGCACGCGCCGCGATGCACCACGAGCTCGTCGAGGCGGTGATGTCTCTTCGCGAACCGTTCCGCACGACGATCTTGCTGCGGTTCTTCGACGAGAAGCCGCCGCGTGACATCGCGCGCGAGCTCGCGGTCCCCGTGCACACGGTGAACTCGCGCATCCAACGCGGCCTCGCCGAGTTGCGCGTAAAGCTCGACGAGACTCGCGGCGGCGATCGCCGTGCGTGGATGGTCGCGCTGCTGCCGCTCGCACGTCGCGGAGCGTCGTCGTCCTGGGCTTCCTCGTCCGCCATCGGAGTCGCAATCATGGACACCAAGTCGAAGATCGCCGTCGCCGTCGTGGTGGCCCTCGCCGGCGTGCTCGGAGTTCGGTACGCGCTCGATTCGGGACCCGAGCCCGTGCGAGCGGACGTCGAAGTCGTCGCGGCATCCGAACCGGAAGCCGAGCCGCAGGGCACTCCGCTCGACTTGCGCGTGAACACGGAAGGGCGCTCGGCCTCGCACACCGCCGAACCCGATGCGACGACGGCGAGCGCCACTCAAAGCGCGTCACCAGTGCTCCGCATCCGTGGAACCGTGTTCGACGCGCAAGCGGCTCCGCTCGCGGGACTCGACGTCAAGTTCGAATCCCATGCGCGCAGTGAGTCCGACACAGCGTTCACGGCGCGCAGCGAACGCGACGGTCGTTTCGAGATGGACGCACCGCCGACAGGCGGCGAGCTCGTGGTCGACCACGCGGACTACGCCACCGTGATGGCGGGCCTCTACCGTCCACACGCGTCGATCGAGCCCGTCATCGTCGTCGCGAAGACTCGGCCGCTCGCCGGTCGCGTGCGCGACGTCGACGGAACGCCGCTCGCGAACGCACAAGTGCAGCTCGCGCTGGACAACGAGTTCGGAACGCGCTTCGCCCATGTGCTGGACGCTTCGATCGAGCGCGACTGGAACGCATCGACGGATGAGCAAGGCGCGTTCGATCTCGGGCTCGTGCCGCGCATCGTGGGATCACGACTCGTCACGAGCCTCGCTGGCTACGATCGCGACGTGCGCGAAGCTCCCAGCGGATCCGACCGCGCGCTCGAGATCGTGCTGAAGCGCGTCGAGGTGAAGGCAAACGCGCTCAGCGGCGACGTGCGCGTTCCCGACGGAACGCCCGCGGCTGGCGCACGCGTCGCATTCGGCACGTCGACGTTGACGACGGACGAGACGGGACGCTTCTCGTTCGACCTGACTGAAGACGACGCCGACACAGTCGTCGCGATCCGACGCGGCTACTTGCCCGCGGAACTCTCCGCGTCAGCGTCCGCGCCGCGCTGGCCTGATTTCGTGCGACTTCGACTCGGAGCGTCACCGAATGCGCTCTTCGGCCGCGTCGTCGACGCGCACGGCAATCCGCGCGCGAAGATCCGCGTGTGGCTCGCGGACCCAACGTACTTCGGGAATGTCGAAGGGTCGCTGACGCACGTCGAGCACGTGCTCGCCGGCGCGCCGACGAACGCGGAGGTCGCGGCGCTGCGAAGCGCGCAGGGCGGCAAGTACGAAGGACCGGATCTCTTCTGGTCGTACTTCGAGACTGACGCGCACGGCAACTTCCGCATCGAAGGACTGACCGCGCGCGAGTACAGCCTCAAAGCGATGGACCCGAAGAGTCTCGTGCAGATCGAAGACGGTCCGTTCGCGGTCGGAAGCGAGAAGATCGAGCTCACGCTCGACGCGCAGAGCGAGTTCCAGAGAGTGAGCGGTCGCGTGCTCGCGCGCGGAGGCGAACCGATCCCTGGAATACGCGTCACGGCCGCACGACGCGTCGTGAAGGTTGCGATGGACGGCTGGTCGAGTTCGCGTGGTCATACGGGAGCGACCACAGTCACCGACGCAGAAGGTCGCTTCGAGCTCGAGCACGTCGCAC
>JANLUN010000741.1:0-3884 GCA_031363505.1 Planctomycetota bacterium
GGTGACCGGCGCGCTGCGAACCGGAAACTACGAACTCCCGGGACGTCCGGCGTCCGAGCTGTTGATTTCGGAGAAACCGCAGCGCGGCATTTCGCGGGGCGTCTACTACCCGAGCGGTTCCTTCACCCGTTTCTTGCAGCAGGACAAGGCCAGCCAGTTCGACCAGAACTTCAGCCAGAACGAGTTGGAGTGGAATCGCGGTGGTAGCCAGCAGGACGAGAAGGAGTTCAAAGAGGGCTACCTCGACATGGAGTTCCTGGACAGCCGGCTGTGGATCCGCGCCGGCAAGCAGAACATCGTGTGGGGCAAGACGGAGCTGTTCCGCACCACCGACCAGTTCAACCCGGTCGATCTCGCGTTGGCTTCGCTGCCGAGTCTCGAGGAGGCGCGCATTGCGCTGTGGTCGGTGCGCGGCGTCTGGTCGTTCTACGACGTCGGCCCGGTCGAAGACGTGCGCCTCGAAGTGTCGGCGAATTTCGACGACTTCGAGCCTGCCGACATCGGTCAGTGTGGGGAGGCGTTCACGCCGCTGCCGGCCTGCAACAAGCGAACGGCGCTGTGGGCTCACGGGCTCACCGGCTACGGCCTCGCGGGTGAGCATCGGCCGCCGGCGTGGTGGGACAGCGCGAGCGGTCTCGAGTACGGCGCGCGCCTCGAGTTCCGCGCGGGTCGCTTCAGCTTCCAGCTGAGCGACTTCTACGGCTATGACGACTTCCCGTACGCTTCGCACCTCAATGACTACGAGCGCAACATCGATCCCAGCACCGGTCGCCCGCGTGTCGCTCGCGGCAAGACGGCTTGCGTCACCGGCTATGAAGCGGCCTGCCTGCCGATCCGGTCGAACTTCACGATCGGTCCGAACGATCCGAACGTGGCCGATCCGACGCGCAACGACGGCAGCTTCGCCGCCAATCCGGCGCTCGGGACCGCGGGAAGTCGCCAGGACGTGATCCAGAATCAGCCGGTGAACCAGCAGCTCTTCGCGATGATCTGCGCGACCAGCATCGGATTCAACAATCTCGATCGCACCGCCTGTGCGCAGAGCGTGTTCAACAGCAGCGTCAATGGGCTGCTTCCCCAAGACGGCCCGCAAGACCCGAGCACCCGCAAGGACCCGACCAAGGCCCGCATCTCGACACTCCTCTCGAACATCCTCGCCGGGAACCGATCGGCGGGAACCATTGGTACGAACTTCCTCGCCCGCACGCCGATCCCCTTGGTGCCGCTCAACGTGGATCCGTGCGACGCCTTCCTTTCCGACAACCACGGCGGCTGCACGACGATTCCGGGCCGCTCTGGGCAGCCGATCACCTACGCTCCGAATCCCACACTGAACCAGGTGCTCACGGACGAGCAGGAGGCGCTACTCGGCTGCGGACCGTTCTTCGGTACCGACTGCGAGGCGGACGGCATCGACCTGCTGAACGTCGAAGCGAGCGTGCTGATGCAATCGTTCGTCGGCTTCGAAGGCAACTACAACAGCCCCGAGTACGCAGCCGCCAACTTCACGGGATGGTTCTACGGCAAGACCGACGCCAACGGAAATGCGGTTGCGCAACCGGGCACGGTCGGATTCGACAGTGCACCGGTCGCCCTTTACAACGACAACGGCCAGATCCTCAAGATCGTTGGTGCGCGCGGTCCCGGTGATCCCGGCTACAACCCGAACGTCGACGGCAGCGTCGCCTTCAGCGGAGCGAAAGCGGGACAGTGCCCTGGACAGACGTCACTGGGCATTCCCTGCTTTACTCTCGGCGGCAATCCGCTGTCCAACGGCGGCTACGGCGCATCGGCGGGCCAGTTCTTCGTCAGTGAGATGGCGGCGCTCTCGTTCAACATGCAGAGCCTGCTGGTGGCGTTCTCAGCCGCTCCTCGCAGTGAAACGATCAAGGCCGCAGCGCCGATCGGCAACGGTTCGGGGGGGCCGGGGTACCAGCTTCAGATCGACCAGACCGAACTCAACCCGCAGGATGCGTTCAGTCTGATGCCGAACCAGTGCTCCTTCAAGCAGCCACAGTTCTGCGCGAACATGAAGTCGTTCTTCTCGATCAGCGGCGCGCAGCGCAACGCGATCCGCGCCGGCGGCAGCAACGAATTCGGTCGCCGCGACTTCGTCTGGCAGAGCGGTGGCGAAGGCGTGCTGCAGTATCAGAAGCGCAACGTGTTCGGCATGTCGACCGATTTCGCCGAGGACGCCACCAAGTCGAACTGGAGCATGGAGGCGACCTGGATCACCAACAACCAGTTCACCGACAACAACTCGCCGACTGGTCTGACCCAGAGCGACACGGTAAACCTGACGGTGTCGGTGGATCGTCCGACCTTCATCAACTTCCTGAATCCGGGCCGCACCTTCTTCTTCAACTCCCAGGTCTTCTTCCAGTACATCACGAACTACAAGTCCGCATTCCCGGTCAACGGGCCGTTCAACATGCTCGGAACCTTCACGATCCAGACCGGTTACTTCCAGGACCGGCTACTGCCTGCCATCACGTTCGTCTATGACGTCAACTCCAACTCCGGTGCGGCCCTTCCCCAGCTCACCTATCGATTCACCGAGAACTTCTCGGCGGCGGTCGGTGTGAACTTCTTCTGGGGACGCTTCGAGACCGTGGACACGCCGATCGCACCGCTCGGCGTGGTCGGCACCGAAGCCGGTCACCTGGCCTATCAGGACGGGGCAGAGAACGCGCTGGCCGTCGTGCGCGAGCGCGACGAGGCGTACCTCCGCCTTCGATACACGTTCTAGCGGAACGGTTCCGGAGCGACCGCGTGCAAGCGCGGTCGCTCCGGGCACCCACGATGAAAAACGGATCCCGCTTCGTCGTTCTCGGCCTCCTCGTTCTCGGCCTCGGAACGTCGGCCCACGCCATCGACATCGGCAAGCGATTCTCGATCCACGGCTACGCCGAAGCGCAGTTCCGGATGCTGGACTCCAACTACCAGCCTGACAACGCGGTCTTCGCGCAGTGGATGAACGTGCTCAACCTGGAGTTCGAGGGCGACCTGGCGCCCGGCGGCGTCGGGCCCTTCGACTCGCTCTCGGTCTTCAGCCGCGTGCTCGTCCGCTACGACTGCGTCTACAGCGGTTGCGGCATGGTGCCGAGTTGGCGCTACTGGGGTGACCGTTCGAACCGCGCGCCGCGCAACCTCACGACCGGTCGCACCAATCCGTACAACGGAACGCTGCTGATCCCGAACAAGCAGTCGGAGCGCGTCGAACGCGACAACGAACTCGTCGACTTCTTCGTGATCCCGCCGTTCGACGCGCTGCGAGCACTCGGCGCGTCGAATCTCGACGCGACCTTTGCGCCGATCGGTGACGCGCGCTTCGCGATCAAGGACGTTGCTTCTTCCATCGGCAATGGCGTGTTCCCGCTCGGACCGTGGCGCCCTGCGACGAAGATCGACCCGACCGGCAGCCTTTCGATCGTGCCGAATCGAACGTCCCCGCTTCCGCTGCGGCCCGAGGTTCCAGATGTTGGTGCTGGCTTCGATGCGCACGGGCTCTTCATCCCGTCCGCGCCGTTCACCGAAGACCATCGCGATCTGTCGAACTTCGAGCAGAACTACAACCAGAACGAGTTGGCCTGGCATCACACCGACAGCCAGGATGAGCGGGAACTGCAGGAGGCCTACTTCGACGCCGAGATGTTGGAAGGGCGGCTCTGGTTGCGGGTCGGCAAGCAGTCGATCGTGTGGGGCAAGACGGAGCTGTTCCGCACCACCGACCAGTTCAATCCGCAGACGCTCGCGCTCTCGTCGCTGCCGTCGCTCGAGGAATCGCGCATCGCGTTGTGGTCCGCGCGGGCCACGTACTCGTTCTACAACGTCGGGCCGCTCGAAGACGTGGGCCACGAAGTCGCGGCGAACCTCGACGACAT
>JANLUN010000189.1:0-3192 GCA_031363505.1 Planctomycetota bacterium
GCCATCCGCCGCAGCCATCGATCTGCGGATCGTTCGATGACCGCACTCCGTCGAACGATCCGCGCGTTGCCCGAATACTTCCGATCAACTGCACGGGATGGATCATCGACGACTGCAACCACTGCATGCTCACGGCTGGACACTGCACAGGCTGGATGGAAGTCGTCGAGTTCAATGTGCCAAGCTCCGCGGCTGACGGAACGCTCGTTCACCCTGCACCGAGCCATCAATACGCTGTCGAGCTGTCCTCGGTGCAGTCCAGCGGTTTGGTGAGTCTCGGCGACGACTGGGGCTATTTCGGCGTGTTCGCCAATTCAACTACGGGGCTCTCGCCGTTTCAGACTCAGGGCAATCTGAGCTTCACGGTCGCACCGCCGCCGGCATTCGATTCCAATCTCCAACTCCGGGTAACGGGCGACGGTGTCGACGACACTCCGCTGGCGTTGAATCAGGTGCAGCAGACAAGTGTTGGGTCTTGGGAGGGAGCGGGCGTGACGACGCTACTCCACACGGTCGACACAACGACCGGCTCGTCCGGTTCACCCATCATCTGGGACGCCACTGGGCTTGCGATCGGCATTCATACGCATGGCGGATGCAGCCCTCCCGGTGGCGACAACGGCGGCACCTCATCGATACACCCAGCACTGCAGGCCGCGCTGGCGAATCCGCGCGGCGTTTGCGCGTTGCCGTGCGCGCTCGCTTCCTACCATTTTGACGGGGATCCTGGGCTCGACGACACCGGCAACGGCCATCAAGGCATTCTCGACGCAGCCGCCGCGGTCGTCAGTGCGCCGTGCGGCAATGCGCTTCGCTTCGGGCCTAACAACAATGCGCACGAGTTCACGATTCCTGACTACGACGACCTCGATCTCGTCGGACCGATGACCGGCATGGCGATGATCCGCCCGCTAGGTCCCCACTCGACCGACAACAATCCTGAGTGCGCGGACGGCACGATCTTCAGCAAGGGTGGCAACTACTGGTTCAAGATCTCCAAGGACAACAAGCAGCTCATGTTTCAGAACGAGGACAGCGGTGTGAGCGTCACCGTTGCGATCACGAGCATCAACAGTTGCCTCGGCGAGTGGGTGCATGTGGCATTCGTGCGCCAGCCAGACGGCAGGACTGTTCGCTTCTTCGTGAACGGGACACCAGTTGGGTCGTCCACGACGCTCTCCACCGCGGGAAGTGCGAACGACGATCCGCTGATGGTTGGGAACCATGGTGTCGGTAGTGACCCGGGTGCGTGCGAGTTCAACGGCGATATCGACGAGATCCGGATCTTCGATCGCGCGTTGACCAATTCTCAGGTCAAAGCGATGTACCTCGCGGGCTGCGACATCCCGGCGTGGCCGGCGCATTGCTTCACCACGCGGACCGGTGCTCGAATTCCGGTCGTACCTCAATAATTCGCCGTGGGCCGGCGGCTGTGCCGAGACGAGTGCGCGCCTAGTCACTCCGGCGTCACGTACGCCGCGGTGATTCCGCCGTCGACGAGGAACTCCGCGCCCGTCATGTACGACGACTCGTCGCTGGCGAGGAAGAGTGCCGCCTTGGCCATCTCCTTCGCTTCACCGAAGCGACCCATGGGAATGTGGACGAGTCGCCGCTGCCGCTTGGCCTCGGTGTTCAGGAATTTCATCAAGAGCTCGGTCTTGAGCGGACCTGGGGACAGCGCGTTCACGCGGATGTTCTCACGCGCGTGGATGACGGAGAGCTCGCGCGTCATCGCCAGCACGCCGCCCTTGCTCGCCGTGTAAGCGATCTGCGCCGTTGCGGCGCCGACGTGCGCGACGAAGGACGCGGTGTTGATCACCGAACCGCCGCCGGCGCGACGTAGCGCGGGGATCCCGAACTTGCAGCCGAGGAAGACGCCCTTCAGGTTGATCGCGAGCGTCTTCTCCCACGTCGCTTCCGACGTGCCGATCGCATCGTCGTCGTCGCTGAGCATGACGCCGGCGTTATTGAACAGGACGTCGAGCCTGCCGAACGTCGCCTCGGCGAAGCGCACCATCCCTTCGCAGTCGGCCGCCCGCGAAACGTCGGCGTGGAAGTACGCGGCCTTGCCGCCCTGCGTCTGCACGCGTTTCACTGCGTCGTTCCCCGCGGCGTCGTTCACGTCGACGACGACGATGCTCGCACCTTCCGATGCGAAGAGAAGCGCCGATTCACCGCCGATCCCGCCGCTACCGCCGGTGATCAACGCCACTTTGTTTTTGAGTCGCACGCCGCGAGCCTAGCGACGCGCACATGCGACCGCCATGCCATCACACCGGCGCGCGACTCTCCATCGATCACTGATCTTCGACGAGGCTACCGGCCGCCCACGCTTCGTCGCCGGCGGCAACGCTGACCGAGCCGCCGGACACGGACGAGCGTCGTCCTTGCGCTGCGCAACGGTCGCCGCCGGTGACGGACGACCCCTCTCCGCTCGCGTGACCCTTGTAGCCGCCGCTGACGCTCGCGTACGGACCGGACGCGAAGTTGCGGATGCCGCCGCCGACGCTCGAGAGCTCTCCGGCGGCCGAGCTGTTGAAGCCGCCGGTCACGGACGAGAACGCTCCGCCGGCCAGATTGCCGTTCCCTCCGGAGATGCACGCGCCGAGTCCAGTGCTCTTGCTCCCAGCGCCGGCGTACACGGAGGCATACGGCGCGGTGGAGTCATTCGAGCTACCGACGACCGCGCCGCCGAAGCCCGAGAACGTGTGGCCGGGCCCGACGACGAGGTAGTGCGAACCCGTCCGGTTGACGGGGACGCCGATACGCGGCTCGTCGTAGCCGATGATGAGATTTCCCGCGCCGTTCGTGCTGCTCACGCTCGCGTCCATACTGAACGGATCGTTGGCGTTGCCGTTCGTCGCGCCGAGTCCGTTGACGATCTGCACGTTGACGCCGGTGATGCGGATCGTCTTCACGACTCCGCTTTGGCCGTCGTCGAGATCGACGATCGAGAAGTGCTTGAGGATCTCGAGCACGTCTCCGTGCAGGGCGGGCTG
Organism: Planctomycetota bacterium; assembly: GCA_031363505.1. GTDB lineage: Bacteria > Planctomycetota > UBA1135 > UBA1135 > JANLUN01. Next base: position 3,000 of record JANLUN010000189.1, read on the forward strand.
TGGGGTCTGGGGGGACTGGATGGCCTTGCCGACCGTCAGTCCGCCAAGCGCGGACGACAAGAGAGCAGCCGAAACAATGAGACTCTTCATGGCAGGGGATTCCTCTCGAAGGGTGGATCGCGAGCGGGGATGGCGGGGCCGCGCGCTCGGCAACAGTCGTTCCGCCGCCGGATTTGTCGAGGATGCGTTCGCG
>JANLUN010000771.1:0-8118 GCA_031363505.1 Planctomycetota bacterium
TGCTCAAGAGCGCCAGCGTGAGCAGTGCGCAGATCGTCCACCACGCGAGAGGCATCGGCGTGAAGCGCAGCTCAGTCGCGAGCCCTTCCTCGATCTCGAGTGCCGGCAGATAGATGTCGCCGTAGTGCCGCGCGGAGAAGAACCAATGGATCTTGCGCGCGAAGAGCTTCAGACCTGCGAGCGGATCCGACCTCCAGAACTCGAGCCCTTTGTCGAAGTAGTAGGAGCTCGCCGCGCGCCAGCTGCCGTCCGTCGTCGACTTGAGCATCTCGTGCGCATCGACGTTCTGCTTGGTGCGGTCCGCGGAGATGCCGGGAACGGGCTTGTACGTGCCGACCGCGCCCGGGCTGTTGCCGTGGTAGAAGGCGAGGCCGCCTTGCACGCTCACTGGGATGAACTCGCCCGAAGCGAGGTAGTTGTGCAAGGTCGCAGGCGCGACGGCCGCGGCAGACAGCACGAGTGTCGCGAGGCCGCGCGTGATCCCTAGATTGCCTCGTCCGCTCCGCCAGTACACCCACACCGCGGCGAGCAGCAGACCGGGCATGAACGTGGGATTGGCGAGCGCCGTGACGCCGAGCATCAGCGCGAACACCACGAGCGGCAGACGAACGCTGCGCGCACCGCTGTCGAGCGCGCGTTCGAGCGCGAGCGCGCGATCCCAAAGCACGACCACGACGAACGCCTGCAGCGTCGAGTTCAAGAAGCGCCCGGTGAAGAACGCCGGCTCTTGCACGAGCGCGTAGATCGCCGCGGCGACTGCACCCCCCGCGGGGCCGAAGCGCTTCCAACCGACGCGGAAGAGCACGACGATCGTCGCGATGTGCAAGACCGCCTGCAGCACGAACGCGCCCGCGATCGAAGCGCCGAGGAAGCGCGCCAAGCCGAGCACATAGGGATACAGCGGCGCGGAGTTGAACGGAGTCGAATCGACGAGCCGCCCGCGCGCGATCTCGCCGGCCCAGTTCCAGTACACCGCCGCGTCGTTGATCGGCGTCTGTGCGAACGGGTTCTTGTCGAGCGCCTGCCGCAAGATCGCGAACTGCGTGGCGGCGGCGTAGACGCACGCGAGCGCGAGCACGGCGAAGCAGATGCGCAGGGTGCGCGTGTCGTCTCGAGAGTCTGTCACGCGCGAGATGATTGCATGAATACGCGAACACTCCAACGGCCTGCACATGAGTTCGACGCCCTGCTACAGTGGCTCGTCGCATGCGTCCTCTGCGTCACCGTCGCGGCTTCCTCGCCTTTGCGAGCGTGCTCGCTCTTGTCGGCTGCAGCCCCACCGAAACGAAACCGGCACGACCAAACGTCGTGCTGATCTCGATCGACATGCTGCGACCGGATCACCTGTCGTCGTACGGCTACTCGCGCCCGACGAGCCCGGCGATCGATCGATTGGCGGCCGAGGGCGTGCTGTTCGAGAACCACATCTCGAGCTCGCCCTGGACGCTGCCCGCGCACGCCGCGATGTTCACGTCGGTTCCCGATTCCGTGCACAAGTGCACGGACACGAACACGGCGCTCGCCGACGGCTGGACGACGCTTGCCGAGCGCTTCGCAAGCGCCGGCTATCAGACCGCGGGCTTCTTCGCGGGGCCGTATCTGCATCCCGCGTTCGGACTCGATCAAGGCTTCCAGCATTACGAGAACTGCACGTCGTACCGCGAGAAAATCGACGGCAAGCCGAGCGACGAGTGGGCGATGGACGAAGGCGTGATGAAGGCGAGTCATCGCGACATCACGAACCCGACGGTGTACGCGGCGGTCGGCAAGTGGCTCGGAGAGCGCAAAGCCGATCAGCCGTTCTTCCTTTTCATCCACCTGTGGGACGTGCACTTCGATTTCATCCCGCCGCCGCCGTACGACACGCGCTTCGATCCCGACTACAAGGGCGACATCACCGGCGAGAACTTCTTCTTCGACTCACGCATCAACCCGAAGATGGCCGCGCGGGATCTCGAACACTTGATCGCGCTGTACGACGGCGAGATCGCATGGACCGACTCGTTCATCGAGAAGCTGCGCGCGGATTTCGAGAAAGCGGGACTGCTCGATCGCTCGGTGCTCGCCGTGACTTCCGATCACGGCACCGAGTTCTTCGAGCACGGTGCGAAGGGGCACCGTCAGACGCTGTTCGACGAGTCGATTCACGTGCCGCTCGTCGTGCGCTATCCGGCGCAGCTCGAAGGCGGCAAGCGCATCGCGCAGCAAACGCGCAGCATCGACATCGGTCCGACGATGCTCGAGCTCGCGGGACTTCCGGGACCCGCGAACGTGATGGGGGAGAGCCTCGTGGCGCTGATCCAAGGGCGCGGCGATCGGCACGATACGCGGGCCGTCTCGGAGCTCTTCAGCGTCGGACGCAGCATTCGCGCGGTGCGAACGCGCGAGTGGAAGTGGATCGACTACATCGCGGCGGGCAAGTACGCGTTCTACGACTTGGCGCACGATCCCGCGGAACGCTCAGCGCTCTCGGACCGCGGATCGATGCTCGGGAAAGCGTCGGAGCAGGGCTACCGCGACGCGTACGGAGCCATGAAGGCGTTCGTCGACGCGCACCCGATGTCGCCCGAGGAGTCGCACGTGCCGGACGAGGTCAAGCGCCAGCTCGACGCGCTGGGCTATTGAGGGCGCGAGGGGCGCGCGTCGACTGTCGTCGTCGACGCGCAGCGATGATCTTCCGGGGCGCGAGCGTCTCGAGGCTCACGGCACCCAGCCCACCTTGAGCGAGTTCGTCGTGTTGAACGCGATCGGACCGCAGAGTCCGAACTGCGTTCGATAGCGAACCTGGTAGTAGACCGTCTGTCCCGTCGGATGGATGCCGCCCGCGAGCGACAACGGCGTGTCACCAGGCGTCGGATAGCGAGCAAATCCGTTCGTCGCGTCCTTCTCGGTGATCACGAGCATCGTTCCCGAGATGCAATTCAAACCGTCCGCGAAGAACGTCGGCGCTGACTGTGCGCTCGCTTGCCAGAACGTCGCGAGTCCATTCGTCATCCCATCTGCGTGCAGCACGAGTTGGTGCGCAGATGCGATCGACACGCTCGAAATCCCGGTTCCGTAGAGCTCGGCACCGACCATCGCTTCGGTCACGCCCTGAGACACTTGCCCCCACTTGCAGCCTTGCCGTGAACGGAAGTGGCTCTCGTTTCCGCACGGACACCAATTCGGCGCGCGGTTGTACCCGAAGCAGGATGGCTCCGGCGGCGTGAAGCTCACCGCCGGCGGCGTCTGTGGGGCGAAGAACGCCAGGAAGAATTCGATGAGCGCTTCATCGGTGTAGCCGCTGTTCTCCTCGGTGAAGCGATGCGGGACTTCCGGCAGCGGCCGATAGTCGTGCGCGATGCCGAAGATGTGCATCCGGGTCGAGAACCGATTGCTTTGGATCGTCGACACCGTTTCGTCGATCGTCCCGTGCGCGAGGAACATGGGCGGGAACTTCGACGTGCCGTTGAGCCACGAGATCGGACTCGCCGCGATCACGAGCTGCTTGAGCGCGACATACGGCCCGCTCGGTGCGCTCCAGTGGGCCTTGATGTCTCCCAGCCCGTCCTTCCATCCGAAGTACGCGGATAGCGCCGAGCAGCAGTCGTCCCAACTCGTGCACGGCGGATCGAGACCGCCCGCCTGCTGCCGATCGTCCTCGGCGATCGCATAGAAGTCGGTCGGCGGCGCGTACGCGGACACGATCGCGACGCTCGAGTCTGCATCGTCTTCGTTCCCGACCGTTCCATCGAGCGATGAGTTGTCGCCCGTTACTGCCAGGAGCAACGCGAGCTGCGCTCCGGCGGAATTGCCGTGAACGCCGATGCGGTTGACGTCGAGGTCGTACGGCGGACCGCCGCCGTGCACTTTGAGCCAGCGCACCGCGGCCTTCACGTCGTGGATCTGCGCGGGGAACGAGATCGGCGACCAGTTGGGTGGCGTCGCCGCGCACTCACCCTGAGGTCCCGTCAATCGATAGCGCACGCTGGCGATCGCGATCCCTTTGCGGAGCATCTCCAGGCACACTTCCGGGATCTCGTTCTCGCTGCCGCTGTTCCACGCTCCGCCGTGGATGTACAGGACGACGGGCCGCGGAACGATCGACGCCGTGCCGGACGGCATGTAGAGGTCGAGCACTTGCTGGGGGTCGCCCGAATCGCCGTAGGGCTGATCGGAAAGAGTCGGCGAGATCTTGTCCGCCTGAGCGGAGTGAGCGTGTGCTGCCAAGAGCACGACGAGCGCGAGCAGCGTGTAGCCGTCCTTCATGGGATCGCTGCGAGGCGTCGAACCCCGACGAACGCCGATTCTAGTCCGACTCCACGGAGCGCGCCGAACGAAGTGAGATCTGCGGCGACGGCCCCTTCTCCGCGCGCAGAGAAGCGCGCGTCTGGCGAGCTCACGCGATGAATGATCGCACGCCTACCCGCATCCGCGCGGGGACTCGTCGCTCGCACGCGCTGTCGGTGTGAAACGAAAGATGGGGCCCCGCGGCCCCATCCTGAATCACGTCGCGATCCGCATGCGGATCGACGTCGCTCAGCGAACGATCACGGCCAGACGATCTGGAATCCGTTCGACGTGTTCGCGGTCGACGGGTTGCAGAACTCCGGCACGGCGTGGCGGTAGTAGACCTGGTAGTACGCCGTTCCCGGTCCCTGCAGCGATGCCACGGACAGCGGCGTCGTCTGCGTGTTGTTGGGATACGTCCACGTGCCCGCCGCTGCTCCGTAGGAGCCGGCGTTGTGCCCGCCGATGCGGTACACGTGACCGTTGCCGCTGCGCGTCACGCAGATCAGTCCGTCGGTCGCGGGCACCGCCGGCATGGTCGCGTTGCCGACGACGAGGAACGCGAAGCCCTTGTAGCCCGGACCGATGTCGCACGTGAATTGGATGGTGTCGGGTTGCGGAGTTCCCGTCGCCGTGAGCAGCGCTCCGTCGAGGTTGAACGCGTTCGCGCATCCGTGACCGACCGCGGCCTGGGGGCTCGGCACGACGTTCGGTGCGACGCACGGACAGCCGGTCGCCTCCGCTCCGTTTCCTTCGGGGAAGCAGAACGCGTTCGGATCGGTCTCGATGCAATCCGGCACGCCGTCGTTGTTGGTATCGGTCTCCGCCACGCCGCAGCCGCAGACGCCCGGCTCGGTCTTGTTCGGATCTTCCGGGCAACCGTCGATGCAATCGGGCACACCGTCTCCGTCGGTATCGGACTCGCGAACACCGCAGCCACAGAGTCCCGGCGAAGTCTTCAACGGATCCTGCGGGCAGCCGTCGGTGCAGTCAGGAGTCCCGTCGCCATCCGTGTCGATCTCGGCGACTCCACAGCCGCAGATCCCCGCAACGACTTTGTTCGGGTCGGTTGGGCAGCCGTCGGTGCAATCGGGCGTGCCGTCGCCGTCGGTATCGGTCGTGCAGTCGGTGCAGTCGGTATCGGTCACCGGTGCGGTGCAACCCGGTCCGAACGTCGCGGCGCGCAGGTGAACTTGGGCGCAACCGCCGTCGCCTCGTCGAGCTCGAAGCCCCGTGCTCGGATTGCAGTTGTCCGTGCAGTAGTCGATCGGCGAAGTGTTGCACGCATTGGGCGGCATGACGACGTTGAACGTGTACTTGCCGAGCGCCACGTTCGTGGCCGTGTAGCACACGTTGCCCGTATCGCTGTTCTTGACCATCACCTGGATCGTGGCATCGGTGCCGCCGTTCGCGCAGTCCGTCACTTGCTCCAACGTGACGGTGTAGGTCTTGCCCTGCACCACGTCGTACGACTGCACGTTGTTCCCCGTCGGACCGGACACGCAGCCACCGTCGACCGGCACGACGCTCGTGACGCGGCCGTTGCCGAGGTTGCACCCGGAAGCTCCGGCTGCGCGAAACGCGTAGACGGGGCTCGAAACGGAGACGAAAAGCGCCGCGACGAGCGCTGCGATCGCGGGACACGCGCGCGCGAGGGCGATAGGCATGCGAGAGAGCTTGTTCATGTTCACTGACCTTCGATTCCTGAAGACTCCTGCGAAAACACCGATGATGGATCGAGCACGTCGTCGTGAGTCGAGATCGAACGCCGCACTCGTCAGAATTCTCACGGCGTAGTGCGACGCCATGCCGAGCGCGCGAGCGAGCCTCGGCCGGGATCGAGACGACGCGCAAGGTGTACCAAGGATCGCGTCGTTCTGGGACGGTCCCTACGCTTGTTTCTGCCGGCTACTGAGACTTCCTCGTCCGCCGTTGCGCTCCCACGGAGTCCGTGCGTCCACCAATCCGGACAGGAGCGCAGCTCGCCAATCGCGATCTAGATCGCAACGCGCTCGGTCGCGCGATCCGCTGCCGGTCGAGACAGCGAGCAGGGTTCGCAAACGCTACGCGCGAGGTCGCGCGGCGCTGCCGCGGAGCACAACCCATCCAACGAAGGATGGGGCCGGTCGGCCCCATCCTGTGTCGTCACCGCGATCCGTGCGGGACCGCGACGTCCTCGTCCGCGCTTACGGCCAGAGGATCTTCAAGCCGTTCGAGGTGTTCGCCGTCGACGGGTTGCAGAAGTTCGGCGTCGCGTGGCGGTAGTAGAACTGGTAGTACGCCGTCCCGGAAACCTGCAGCGTCGATGCGGACACCGAGTTGGTCTGCACCAAGTTCGGGTACGTCCACGAGCCGACCGGTGCGCCGTTCGTGCCCGCGTAGTGCGCACCGAAGCGGTACATGTGACCGTTCCCTGCGCGCGTCACGCAGAAGATGCCGTCGCTGTTCGCGATCCCTTGCGGGAACGACGCGTTGCCCACGACCATGAAGCCGAACCCGACGTAGTTCGGGCCGATGTTCACGTTGAGCTGAATCGTGTCGGGGACCGTGGTGCCCGTCGCGGTCAGCAGCGCACCGTTCAGATTGAAGCTGTTCGCACAGCCGTGTCCGGGAGCGGCCGGAGGATCAGGCACGATGTACGGAGCCTCGCACGGGCAAGGCGTGGACTGCGCGCCATCCCCGAACGCGAAGCAGAACGCGTCGCGGTCGGTCTCGATGCAGTCGGGCGCCCCGTCCCCGTCGCTGTCCATTTCCGAAACGCCGCAGCCGCACACGCCCGGATTCGTCTTGTTGGGATCCGCCGGGCAACCGTCGACGCAGTCGGCCGTCGCATCACCATCGGTATCGGTGTCGGGTGCGCCGCAGCCGCACTGACCGGGAGTCGTCTTTTCGGGATCGGTCGGGCATCCGTCCACGCAATCGGCGAGGCCATCGCCGTCCGTGTCCGTGTCCGCCACACCGCAACCACACGCTCCAGGAGACGTCTTGCTCGGATCTGTCGGGCAGCCGTCGTTGCAGTCGGCCACGCCGTCACCGTCCGTGTCGACATCCGACACTCCGCAACCGCAGACGCCCGGACGAGTCTTGTTGGGGTCGGTCGGACAACCGTCTTGGCAATCCGCCGTTCCGTCGCCATCAGTGTCCGTATCCGGCACGCCGCAGCCGCACGTTCCCGGACGCGTCTTGCTCGGATCGGTCGGACAACCGTCGTTGCAGTCCGGTACGCCGTCGCCGTCGGTGTCGGTATCCGCGACGCCGCAGCCGCATGCGCCGGGGCTCGTCTTGTTGGGATCGGAGGGGCAACCGTCGTTGCAGTTCGGCACACCATCGCCGTCGGAGTCGGTATCCGCGACGCCGCAGCCGCACGCACCCGGGCTCGTCTTGTTCGGGTCGGTCGGGCAACCATCGGTGCAATTGGGCGTGCCGTCGCCGTCGGTGTCGGTGCTCGACACGCCGCAGCCGCAGGCGCCCGGGGACGTGCCGCTCGGATCGTTCGGGCAACCGTCGTTGCAATCCGGCACACCGTCGCCGTCGGTGTCGGTATCCGCAACTCCGCAGCCGCACACCCCCGCATTGGCCTTGGCGGGATCGTTAGGACAGCCGTCGTTGCAGTTCGGGACACCATCGCCGTCGGTGTCGGTATCCGCGACGCCGCAGCCGCACGCTCCGGGAGCGGTCTTGCTCGGATCCGTCGGGCAGCCGTCGTTGCAGTTCGCGACACCGTCGCCGTCCGTGTCGGTGTCTGCGGTGCCGCAACCGCAATCCCCAGGGGAGGTCTTGTTCGGATTGGTCGGACAGCCGTCGTGGCAGTCGGCCGTGCCGTCGCCGTCCGTGTCGACGTCGGTCACG
>JANLUN010000780.1:0-2008 GCA_031363505.1 Planctomycetota bacterium
GCACCGTGTCGGGAATCATCCAGATCGTCGCCGCGTTCGACGATCCCAACTTGGACGTCATCGAGATCCGCGTCAACGGGCAGCTCGTCGCCACGTCGTCGACGTCACCGATCTCGGTTGCGTTCGACACGCGCACGCGCCTCGACGGCACGATGTCCGTGACGGCCATGGCGCGCGACTTCGCACGGAACATCAGCCAGTGCACCGCGGTCGTCACCGTGAACAACGTGACGTTCCGGCTCGATCCGCAGACCTTGAACCTGAAGTCGAAGGGCGGGGCGAACTCGGTGACGGCGTACCTCGAGGGGACGAGCTTAGGGCTGCTGCTCCCGACCGAGGCCAACTCGATCGCGCTGCTCGTCCCGGGCGGCAACCCCGTTCCGGCGACCGCCGGCTTCGCCGGTGACGATTTCACGAGCGACACCGATCTGGACGGCATCCCCGAGCTGGTGATCAAGTTCGATCGCCAGAAGCTCATTCAATCGATCCAAGCGGGCATCTCCGCCGGTGCGATCCAAGTCAACTCCACCGTCACGTTGACGCTCGTCGCGAGCGGCGGATCGGTGCTCGGCACCGACTCGACGCGCATCAATCACTAGACATGAGCCGCACGGACTGGATGCGAATCAATCACCAGACATGACACGCGCGAATCGATTCCTGGCCCTCGCCTGCATCGCGAGCCTCGGCATCGTGCTGTGGCTCGTTGGAACGGAGGCGACGGGCACGATCGCGGGAGAGGAGCGCGGCGACACGCTCTTCGGTGCGGCGCGGGACGCCGATGTCGCGCCGAAGTCGGACGCGAATGCGGAGGGCGCACCTGATGGTTCGCTTGGCGGCTCGATCGCATCGTTCCCCGTGATGCAGGCCACGACGCCGGCCGACGTGCGCACCGTGACGCGGTTCTGCCGTAAGGCGGGGGAGGGCGACGTCGCCGCCCTGCGCTACGCGGCGACGAAGTCCGCGGATCCACTCGTCGTCGGGAACGCGTTGCGTGCGCTCGGTCGACTGGGCGCGTTCGCCGGAGACGCGGAGCTCGAGGCGCTGCTCACGGACGAGCGCCAACGCGTGCGTCAGGAAGCGGTGATCGCGCTCGGCTACAGCGGTTCAGGTGCCGCCGCGGTCGAGCAGCTCGTACCGCTCGTCGAAGAGCGTGATCCGATGTTGCGTCCGCTCGTGCTCCAGGCGCTCGGCCGTCTTGGAGGCGAGCAAGCACGAGACGTACTGAAGTCGGTGCTGTCGGACGAACGTTCGTCCGAGGCAGAGCGTGCGCTGGCGCGTGAGGGTCTCGCGCGCGGGTAGTCGGAGACAGCGCAACATTTCGGGGAGTGCATGGGCTCGTTGCAGCAATGCTCGGCGGTCGAGCGGTGCGATTGAGTTCTTCGTGCTGATCTCGTGAGACTCAGCCACTCTCAGCAGAGTTGGCGGATTGTTCTCGCGGCACCAACTCGCCGGCATACTGCGCGCCATGTCCGACGCCACACCCACGGCGTGTCCGAGCTGCGGCTCCGCGGCCGACACGCCGTACTGCGGCAAATGCGGCGAGCGTCTGCTTGGACATCACGAGCTCTCGTTCGCCGGACAGCTCGAGCAAGTCTTCCACGGGCTGTTTCACCTCGACGGCCGGTTCTGGCGCTCGTTCTGGTACCTGATCACGCGTCCGGGTTTCCTCGCGGTCGAGTACTGCCGCGGCGCGCGCGTGAAGTACATGAAGCCGGTTCAGATCCTTCTGATCGCGAACCTGGCGTACTTCCTGCTGCAGCCGCTGACGGGCTTCAACACGTTCAACTCGACGTTGCAATTGCAGATGGAGGCGCAGCTCTACAGCCGGCAGGTGAAACCCATCGTCGAGCAGCGACTGGCCGCGAGCGGTGAATCGCTCGACCACTACCGCACGCGATTCGATGATCGCGAGAGCACGCTCGCGCGGTCGCTGCTCCTCTTCCAGATCCCGCTCTTCGCGGGTCTTCTCGCGCTCGTCCACCGCGGCCGGTCGCGCGGCTTCGGC
>JANLUN010000802.1:0-5132 GCA_031363505.1 Planctomycetota bacterium
GTCGTTCTCCGGGTCGATCCCGGTCCAGACGACCGACTGGACCAACTCGGTGACGGTGTCGAAGTTCGACCCCGCTCTCGGAATCCTGCAGTCGGTGAAGGTGACACTCGATGCGCACATCGAGGGCTCGATCTTCTTCGAGAGCCAGGACCCGCTGCCGCAGGTCGTCACGACGAACCTCACCGCGACGATCGAACTCTTCCGGCCCGACACCAGCCTGATCGTGTCGGCGTCTCCCGCCGTGCAGCACGTCGACTCCGTCGGCGCGTTCGACAACGTGGTGGACTTCGGCGGCTCGTCCGGAAAAACGTACGCCAACCTCTCCGAGAACTCGTCGCAGAGCCACACCGCGCCGCCGCCGCCGTCCGACCTGACCTTGTTCACCGGACCGTCGGGCTCGCCGGGGACCATCACACTTTCCGTCCGCGCCGTCGGACACTCGGCCGCCACGGGATCCGGCAACATCATCCAAGGCTTCACGACGCAAGCCGCGGCCCTCGTCACGGTCGTCTACACGTTCGCGCCGGATTGCCAGCCGAACGGCGTCGGTGACGACGTCGACATCGCGAGCGGAACGAGCCTCGACTGCGACCTCAACGGCGTCCCCGACGAATGCCAAGCCGACTGCAACGTCGACGGCGTGCCGGACGTCTGCGAGTCCGACTGCAACTTGAACGGCATCCCGGACGAGTGCGAAGCGCTCGGGGACTGCGACGAAGACGGGCTCCCGGACATCTGCGAACCGGACTGCGACAACGACGGCACGCCGGATGAGTGCGACGAAACGCCCTGCCCCGACTGCGAGTCGCTGAACCGCCAGACCCCGGGCAGCTTGCTCATCTTCCCCGAGTTCGACAACCGGCCCGGCCGCGCGACGGTCGTCTCGGTGACCAACACGAACTGCGAGAACAACCCCGAGATCATCAACCCTGGGATCGACGTGGAGTTCGTCTACGTCGGCAAGTTCGGCCGCAACGGTGAGAACCTGGAGTGCGTCGAGTTCAACCGGACGCGACACCTCACGCCGTGCGACACGTTCACGACGCTCACGAACTACGACAACCCGACGCAGGCGCGCGGCTACCTGTACGTGTTCGCGAAGGATCCGCAGACGCATCGCCCCGTCGTGTTCAATCACCTCATCGGACAAGAGTTGTTGCTGGGCGGCACGGGATATCTCGACGACGCACTCAACGCCGTCGTGTTCCGCGGCATCGGAAGCAAGAGCGGCCTCTTGAACCGTGGCGGCGAGACGGATCTCGACGACGACGGCATCCGCGATCTCGACGGGCACGAGTACGACCGCGCGCCCGCGCAGATCTTGATTCCGCGGTTCCTCGGTGTCGATGCGGCCCAGATCAACCCGACCCTCGGGAACACCGCGGCGATCCGCAGCCGATTGATCCTGCTCGGTCTGTCGGGCGGAACGGAGTTCACGACGCTGATCGATTTCCTCGTCTACAACGACAACGAAGAAGTGCTGTCGACCCAGTACATCTTCCGCTGCTGGGATACGCCCGATCTCACCGACATCTCCAACGTCTTCCTAAACCAGTTCCTGAGGAACCAGACGAACGACGACCCGAACGAAATCGCGCACACCAACCGCGAATCGGGCTGGATGCGCATCAACGGCCGCATCGCGGTATCGACCACGAACTTCGTGATCAACGATCCGGCGGTGTACGCGGTGCTCGTCGAGCACATCACGTCCGGCCACTCGGTCGCGGAGCTGCCGTTCGAACTCTGCACGCAGGACAACGGAGACCTGCTGCCGACCGATCCGTTCGGCGACCACTGATCCGATCGAGTCCCGGGCGGGCTGAGACCTCGCTCTAACGCATCGACCGCGGCGCACTCACGAGGCGCCGCGGTCGAGTCTTTTCTGGCGAGCCCCGCGCGCTGTCAGCGCGAAGCGTCGCGCCCGATGTCGACGTAGGTCGATTCCCGGGGAGAACGCTTCCAGCACTCCGGACGCGCGCCGTCGGTGTGGCGATCACCGCTGTGCGCAGGTCGACTCGGCGAAACCGTATCGATGTCTGCGTAACCGCGCTCCGACGCTCGAAGCCACGTGTCGCTCGACAATCCGTGAACCGGTGCGGCTTTGAACTCGATCCAGTCGCGCACCTCGCCGCGCAGTGGATCGGATGTCGCGAGCGCGACACTCGAAACGCACGCGAGGATCGCTGCGAGCAACCAACCGACGAGCGACGCCCAGCGCGCCGACTCGCGCCGCAGCGGCTTCCCGTCCACTCGATCGTGCGATTGAAGTGCGATGCTCATTGGACTTGCAGCGGAGTCGCCGCGATCGTCGTGTTGTTCGTGTCGCTGCCTTCCGCGATCTTCGACTCGTCGTCCGCGATCGCACCGACGGTGTACGCCCCCACCGCGAGGTTCGCCGGAACGTCGAAGCTTGCGGTGCCGTGGAACTCCTGCTCGGCAGAGAGGCCCGCGATCGATTGGAAGCCGAGCAGCAGGTCGCTCGTGTCGACCGTTCCGTCGGTCGAGAGGTAATAGCCGACGCGGAACGACGACGCCGGCAACGCGCCTTGGTTCTCGACGGTCGAGGACACGCTGATGGAACCGCCGGGCGCGACCTGGGCCGGTGTGAACGAGAGGCTGGCCACGACGAGATCGGGCGACGGCGGCGGCGGGACGTACACGCGCAAACGGCCCGGCGCTTTCAGCCAGTTGTTGGCCTCTTCGCTCTCGGCCACCGAGTTCTGAAAGTCCGCGATAGCTCCGACGAAGTAGTCGCCCGGAATGACCGAACCCGGAACGGTGTACGGCGCGCTCGACGCGGAACCGAAATCGATTCCCAGTTGAAACACCGTCCGTTGGCCGATGCGCAAGTCGTCGACGCTGATCTCTTCGTCGGTCGACAGATAGAGCCCGAGCTTGAACGTCTCCGCCGAAAGATCGCCTTCGTTGCGGATCGTGCTCTGCAACTGCACGGTTCCGCCGGGCATGACGTCCGATGGGCCGAATCCCATGCTGCTCACGACGAGGTCGGGCATCGGATCGGGCGTCGCGATGACGTCGAGCGTTCCGGTGGCGACGAGCACGTTGTTGGCCTCGGTGAGCTCGAGCAGCGCACTCATGTCGTCGGCGATCGCTCCGACGAAGTACGTGCCTGGGCTGAGGCCGGACGGCAATACGAGATCGCTCGCCGCACCCGATCCGTCGCCGATCGCGAGGCCGTCGATGCTGCGTGAGCCGAGCAGCACGTCCGACTTCGTGATGACGTTGTTCGCAGACAGGTAGATTCCGACGCGGAACGCACCCGCCGAGAACGTGCCGAGGTTTCGGGCGAGTTCCGTCGCGTGCAGGACTTGCCCCGCGTCCGTGTCGATCTGAGAAGGCTGGAACGAGATCGAGCTGATGACGAGATCGGGACGCGGGGGCACGGTCAGTGTGATCGACGGCGCAGCAACGATCTCGTTGTTCGTGTCGTCGATCTCGCCGACGTGCTCTTCGTCGTCCGCGATGGCGCCGACGTACCAGGTACCGCCGGCGAGCTCGATCGGCACGATGCACTCCGTGCTCGCGGACGATGCGTCGCCGACAGCGAGCGCGAGGACCGTTCGAGCGCCGATCCACACATCCGTGTCATCGATCGTGGGATCGCTCGAGAGATAGATTCCGACACGAAACGCGCTCGCGTCGACGTCGCCTTGATTCGTCACCGACTCGCTGACTTGAATCGGCGTGCCTGTGTCGGCGGTTCCAGGCGAAAACGTCACCGTGGTCATGACGAGATCGGGCCGCGGCGGTGTGGTGATCGTGAGCGCGGCGCTCGCCACGAGGCGATTGTCGAGCTCGTCGAGCTCCGCGACCGAGCCGCCGACATCGGCGATCACGCCGAGGTAGTAACTGCCGGCGGACGTGGTCGACGGGATCGTCAGCGCATCGGCGGCCGTCGACTGCGCGCCGATCGCGAGGCTCGCGATCGGTCGCAGCCCGAGCAACTTGTCGGCCGTCGTGACGTCCGCGTCGGTCGAGAGATACACACCGACTTGGAACGCGGCGGCGGGCGCGGTGCCGCGATTCTCCACCGTGTCGCTGACGTCGACGGTCCTTCCCGCTTCCACGACCGACTGCGTGAACGCGATCGCCCGCGGAACGATGTTCGGGAGGATCGCGATCGACGTCGCGAGCGTGCCGCTCGCCGTCTGTGTGTTGTTCGTCTCCGTGAGCTCGTTCACGTGGCCGGCGTCATCGACCCACGCGCCGACGAAGTAGTTGCCGGGCGGCGTGTCGACGGGAACCGTCAGCGAGCCACCACCCGACGAGCTCGCTCCCGATGCGAGGCTGCCGATCGTGCGAAAGCCGAGCAGTCGATCGCCCGCGCCGATGACCGCGTCCGTCGAGAGATAGATGCCGATCTGGAAATCGTGAGCGACGACGCCGCCCTGATTCTTGATCGTGTCGGAGACGCTGATCGCGGTGCCGGCGACCGCCGTCGCGGGTTGGAACGAGACCGCGAGCGGAAGCAGATCGGAAAGGCTCCCGTTGCCGCCGCCGGCACCGTCGCCGCTGGTGCCGGGTCCGCCGCCACCTCCGCCGGAACCGCACGCGCTGAGTCCGAACGCGAAGAGCGCGGCGATGGAGACGAGCGGCGCGGTGCAGCGCGCGGCTGTCGAGAGGAACGCGGTGCTCGAAATCAGCGGTCCGTGCGGGATTCGGAACACACCGCGCGATCCGCGCGGAGTACCGCGCAACGCCGCGGCACGGAATCGAATCGATGGAATAGTGCGACCGCTCATGACCCCTCGTCGCGACGAGTCCGCAGGCTCGCATGCACGTGGGTCGAAAAAAGTCGTGCAGCGCCGCGCGGAACCCGACTTACGGCGACCGCAACATGGAAATCGGCTGCGCAGACGGGGAAACGGCTGCGCGCGGGAGAATCCCCGCGCACGGCCCCGCGCGGGAGCTAGCGCGTGCTCGCCCGCCCCTTCGCGGCGAGAAAGGCCGCGCGCCTCTGGGCGCGCTCCGCACGATCCGCTTCCGCCGATTCGTCGTTCCAGTCGATCGTGGTGTCGAACTCCGCGTTCTCGCGCCGCAATCGGAAGATCTTGGTTGCTCCACCTTCTTGAAGCGCGCTCCCGATCCGCGCGTCCCCGGTAACTTCG
>JANLUN010000852.1:0-6404 GCA_031363505.1 Planctomycetota bacterium
ACGAGCTCTCGCTGATCGAAGAGGTCAAGGACGTCAAGAACGCCGTGCAGAAGGAGTTCGGCTTCGCGCTCGACTTCGAACGCGCCAAGCACTTCCTCGAGGAGAACGACGGCGCGGGCAACACGTTCAAGGCCACCGCCAAGCCGGTGCTCATCGGCACCGCGGTCGTCGGGGCCATGACGATGATCTTCTCCATCATCATCCTCCTCACGGACAGCTTCAAGAACGTCCAGAGCGTCGCGAAGCTCTCGCCGCTCTACCCGCCGTTCTTCCTCGGGCTCCTCGCCGGCGGTGCGGTCATCTACTGGTTCACGGGCGCGTCCACCCAGGCCGTGACCACGGGCGCGTACCGCGCGGTCGAGTTCATCAAGAAGAACATCAAGCTCGAGGGCGTCGAGAAGGCGTCGATGGAGGACTCGAAGAAGGTCGTCGCGATCTGCACGCAGTACGCGCAGAAGGGGATGTTCAACATCTTCCTCGTGGTGTTCTTCTCGACGCTCGCGTTCGCGTGCCTCGACCCGTTCTTCTTCATCGGCTACCTGATCTCGATCGCGCTCTTCGGCCTCTTCCAAGCGCTCTTCATGGCGAACGCCGGCGGCGCATGGGACAACGCGAAGAAGGTCGTCGAGGTCGAGCTGAAGGCCAAGGGCACTCCGCTCCACGCGGCCGCGGTCGTCGGCGATACGGTCGGCGACCCGTTCAAGGACACGTCGTCGGTCGCGATGAACCCGATCATCAAGTTCACGACCTTGTTCGGCCTCCTGGCCGTCGAACTCGCGATCACGCTGCCGGGAACCACGAGCAAGGCACTCGCGGCTGTGTTCTTCGCGATCTCGGTCGTGTTCGTGTACCGGTCGTTCTACGGGATGCGGATCAAGAGCTGAGCCGAGTCCGGGTTTCGAACACAGCGGCCGCCGTGCGATTCGTCGCGCGGCGGCCGCTGCGCTTCAGTCCGCGACCCGCGCTCGCCGCGCGCGCCAGATCTCGATCACCGCGGGCAGCACCGACACGACGATGATGCCGAGGATGACGTACTGGAAGTTGCGCTTCACGGCCGGAACATTGCCGAACGCGTAGCCGGCGACCACGAACAGCACGACCCACGCGATGCCGCCGGTCACGTTGAACATCGCGAAGCGGCTGTACTTCATGCGCCCGATCCCGGCGACGAACGGCGCGAACGTGCGCACGATCGGCACGAAGCGCGCGAGGATGATCGTCTTGCCGCCGTACTTCTCGTAGAAGCTCTGCGTCTTCGTCAGGTGGTCGGGATTGAAGAAACGCGACTTCCGCCTCGAAAAGATCCGCGGGCCGATGCGCAGGCCGATCGAATAGTTCACCGCGTCGCCGACGACGGCCGCCACGATGAGCAGCGCGATCACCTCCCCCACGTGGATCGGCGAGCCGCTCGTCGCCGCCAGCGCGCCGACCGCGAAGAGCAGCGAGTCACCGGGAAGGAACGGCGTGACAACGAGCGCGGTCTCGCAGAACACGATCGCGAAGAGCACGACGTAGAGCCAGGGCCCGAGATCCGCCGCCCACTGGTTCAGATGCTGATCGAGGTGCAGGAAGACGTCGATGAACTGGTGCAGAAGTTCCATGGAGATTGGGGCCGGGGAAAGGTAGCGGGCAGGGCCGCACCGATCCAACTGTCAAGTTCGTGATACGATCGAAAGCGATGCGCCGATCACACCGATCCCACGTGCCCTGGTTCCTCGACGCCACACTCGTGACGCTCGTGTGTGGGGGTATCTCGCACGCGAGTCCGCAGCAAACGATCGCACCTCCACACTCCCCAGCCGTCCGCACGGTCAAGTCGTGGCGCTGCGTCGATATCGGCGACTTCGGCTTGGCGGGACCGGATGAGCTCGCCGTGGCGAACCTCGTCCACGCCCTGGCGCCGGACATCGTGATCACGGGCGGCGACAACAACTACAACACCGGCGCCGCTGCCACCATCGACGTCAACATCGGGCAGTACTACCACGATTTAATCGCGCCCTACACCGGCGCGTTCGGCCGCGGCGCGGCGCGCAATCGTTTTTTTCCGTCGCTCGGCAATCACGACTGGTTGACGCTCAACGCAGCACCCTACAAGGCTTACTTCACGCTGCCGGGCAACGAACGCTACTACGACTTCGTCGAAGGCCCGGTGCACTACTTCGCGGTCGACAGCGACTTCCACGAGCCCGACGGGACGAGCGCCGACTCGGTCCAGGCGGCATGGCTGCAGAGCGCGCTCGCGGCCTCGACGTCCCCATTCGACGTCGTGTATTTCCACCACTCCGCCTACTCGAGCGGCCCCCACGGATCCGACGACGGCATGCGCTGGCCGTTCCGCGAATGGGGCGCGGACCTCGTGCTCAGCGGACACGACCACCTGTACGAGCGCATCGTGCGCGACGGTTTTCCGTACATCATCAATGGGCTCGGGGGAGCCGCACGCTACGCGTTCGATCCGCCGATCGCTTGCAGCCAGGTGCGGTACAACGCCGACTTCGGCGCGCTCACGATCGACTCGACCGACGAGCGCATGACGCTGCGATTCATGACGGCGAGCGGCTACGTCGCCGACACGATCACGCTCGTTCCCGGCGGCGTCCACTACAACGAGACCGACGTCATCGCGGCCGGCGCGGATTGGGCGTATCTCGACGACGGCTCCGACGCCGGCACGGCCTGGCGCGAGCTCGGCTTCAACGCATCGTCGTGGGCCACAGGGCCTGCTCCGCTCGGATATGGAGACGGCGACGAAGCGACGGTCGTCAGCTTCGGCCCTGACCCGAACGCCAAGCACATCACGACGTACTTTCGCCGGCGCTTCAAACTGGCCGACCCGGCGGCGTACCGCGCGTATCGCATCGAGCTCGTTCGCGACGACGGAGCCGTCGTGTACCTGAACGGCGTCGAAGTGCAGCGCACGAACATGCCGGACGGCACGATCGACTTCACGACGACGGCGTTGAGCGCGGTCGATAGCGCGTCCGAAGACGCGTTCTATTCCGTCGACGTGCCCGCGGCGCTGTTCCGCGCCGGAACGAACGCGCTGGCGGTCGAACTTCACCAGCGCAGCTCACTGAGCTCCGACGTCTCGTTCGATGCGCGGGTCGTCGGCACTCCGGCCGGCCCCGCGCTCTCCCCCGCGGGAGCGACGTGGAAGTACCTCGACGACGGGTCGAACCCTGGCCTCGCGTGGAAGGCTTCCGGCTTCGACGACTCGATGTGGGCTGCGGGCCCCGCGCAGCTCGGCTACGGCGACGGCGACGAAGCGACGGTCGTCAGCTTCGGACCGGATCCGAACGCCAAGCACATCACGACGTATTTCCGCAGAAGCTTCTCGGTGCCGAACGCGGCGCGGATCCCAGGGCTCTTGCTGCGGCTCCTGCGCGACGACGGCGCGACTGTGTACCTCAACGGCACGGAGGTGTTTCGGATGAACCTCCCGGCCGCAAGCACGCTTCCGAGCTCGACCGCGGAGCTCGAGCTCTCGGGCAGCGACGAATCGACGTTCGTCGAGTCGCTGATCGACGCGCGGCTGCTCGTCGACGGTGTCAACTGGATCGCGGTCGAGCTCCATCAGTTCAGCGCGCAGAGCGCCGACCTCAGCTTCGATCTCGAGCTCCTCGGCTTGTGATCGAAGCGGCGCGCGTCACTCGAGCGCGACGCGCCGGTTCGACTTCACGTCGATCCACGTCTTCGCGATCGTCGAAGCGAGGATGACCGCTCCCCCGACGAGCGCCCAGCGGCCCGGCGTCTCGCCGTGGACGATCCACGCCCACACTGGATTCATGACGGGCTCGACGAGGAGCAAGACGGACGCTTCGAACGCTTGGACGTCGCGCAGCGCGGATGTCACGAGGACGTACGCGAGCGCGATCTGAAAGACGCCGAGATACGCGATGACCGACCAATCCGCGAACGTTCCGGCGGCGAGCGGCAGCGCGAACGGCAAGCACAAGAGGCACGCCATCACGTTGCCGCTGACGACAGCGCCGACGCCGGCGGACGAATCGGGACTGTTGGGAGCCAACCAACGCAATCCGACGACCGTCGTCGCCCAGCCGACGCCGCTCGCCAGCGCCAGCAGGTTGCCGCGCACCGGATCGGGTGCGGTGCCGCGCGGCGGCTCGACGTCGAGGAAGAAGAGCGCGAGCCCGAGCGCCATCGCGAGGAGGAACAAGAGATCGCGCGGCCGGATGCGCTCCTTCAGGAACCACGGACCGAGCAAGAGCACGTAGAGCGGCGCCGTCGACTGCAAGAAGATCGTGTTCGCCGCGGTGGTCAGCTTGTTCGCGAGCACGAACAAGACGAGCGTGATCGCATAGCTGACGCCGACCCAGCACTCGCGCTGGCTCGGCAGCCTGCGCGCCGCCGGCACCATCGCGAGGAACGCGACCGCCGCGACCGCGGAACGCAGGCCGGCGACCTGCCAGCTCGTGAAGTCGCACGACTTGATCGCCGCGCCGCCGGTCGAAAAGAGCGCCGCGGCACCGACGAGCTTCAGATGCGGGATCTTCGACGAGCGCACCGCGGGACCATGCCAGAGCGTGCGCGGTGCTGCAAGGCCGCGCGCCTTGACCCTGCGGCGAACCGGGTCGACGATGAAGGGCGGCGATCGCATGCGAAACTCCATCGACACGGATTCCGGCTCGTGGAAATCGGCGGAGACGTTCGCGGAGCTGGCCCGTCTCGGTGAGCGCTTCGTCGCCGGAGAGCTCGACTCTTTTCCCGGCTGGGGCGCTACGGCGCTGGACGTGGAGTCGATCCCGCTGCGATCCCGATTGATCGCGTTCCATCGCGCCGGCTTGCTCACGGTCGCATCGCAACCGGGGGTCGCGTCCGCGCCGGAGGGCGACGGAGAGCCTCGCGTCCAGCGCGCGTTCGTGTGCGGATTCGCGTCCGACGACGCTGCGCGCGCACTCGTGCGTCTTCGCAATGAGCCCGAAATCTACGTCAGCATCTTTCGGCGCTTCGCCGAGCGCGGCATGGAGCTGCCGGTCAGCATGCGCGCGGAAGTCCCCTACGCGTTCGCCGGCTACAACGCGTTCGAGGAAGAGCTCGACTGCTTCTCGGAGCTGTGCTCGCCGAAAGCCCTGGCCGCGCTCGCGGAGCAGTCGTACGTCTCCCTCGTCGACCTCGAGTGGGGACGCGCGGACCGCTTGTTCGATCTCATGTCACGCGCGTTGGAGTCCGCTTGAGCGAGATCCGGTCGCGCGTCGTATTGCTCGGCGCGAGCAACCTTCGCCTGGCGCTCCCGAGTCTCGTGGGGACGTGCGAAGCGTTCGAGCGCTCGCCGATGCAGGTGCTCGTCGCGTGTGGTCACGGTCGTTCGTACGGCATGCCGTCGCGCGTGCTCGGCGTGGGGCTGCCGAGCATCGGTGCGTGCGGCATCTGGGATGCATTGATGCGCGGACCGTCGCTTCCGACCGTCGCGCTGCTCACCGACGTCGGCAACGACATCATGTACGGCGCGTCCGCGGGCGAGATCAGCGCGTGGATCGCGCGCGACATCGAGCGACTCGCTGCCCTCGGCGCGCGACCGCTCGTCGTGCGCATCCCGCTCGTGACGATCGAGCGGCTCTCGAGCTGGCAATACGAGATCGCGCGCTCGATCTTGTATCCGACGCGGCGCATCCCGTGGAAAGCTGCGCGCGACACTGCGCGCGAGCTCGATCGACGTTTGCTCGAGATCGCGCACGAGCACGACCTTCCGGTCGTCGAGCCAGCGTTAGACTGGTACGGCTTCGACCCGATCCACATCCGGCGCGAGCGACGCGCATCTGTATGGGGAGAGATCGTGGCGCGACTCTTCCAAGATTCGCAGGCGCGGGCGATTCCCACGCTTTCGGGCGCTGACCGACGTTCGCTCGCACGCGCTCGGCCCGCGTCGCGGCGCGTCTTGGGATTCGCTCGGGCGCACGCACAGCCGGCGGCGCGACTCTCTTCGGGCACGACGATCTCGCTGTTTTGACGGCGTTCCGAAGCTCGAGGCGAGGCGCTCACTCCGGGGCGCGCGCGGGCGTAGGTCGGCAACTCTCTCGTGCGACCGACGCAGCGACCCTAGAATCTCGCGCCGACCGCGCAGACCTCCCCCCCATGACCCCGAACACCAATTCCAAGTCGAGCGTGGCCGAGCTCGTCGTGCGCGCCGCTGGTGCGTGGCTGCTCGTCGGTGCGATCGCCAAGCTCTTCCTCGGAACGCCGAAGGACCTGCCGCAGCTCGTCCACGACCTCACGCCGTTCGACATCGACCTCACGTTCCGCCTCGTGATCGGCGTCGAGCTCGTGATCGTGTGCACTGCCTTCCTCAAGCCGAAGCTCGCTTGGCCGGTCCTCGTGGCGCTCTTCGTCTTCTTCGATTTCGTGCTCGCGTCGCAGCTCGCCGCGGGCGCCGAGTCCTGCGG
>JANLUN010000020.1:0-5974 GCA_031363505.1 Planctomycetota bacterium
GCCGAGGATCCGGTCACGGGCAACTCCGGCTTCGTGGTCGAGAACGATTCGGACAACTTCGGCTTGGACTACACGAAGCCGCTGACGACCGGCGGGACATTCCGAGCGGCGTTCGATGCGTTCAACACGGACACGAACAGCGGTAACTCGCTGTCCGACAGCGCGACCACGGACATCGTCGCGCTGACGTACTCGCAGCCATTGTGGCGCGGCGCCTGGCGCGAGTACGCGACGTCGCGGCAGCGCGAGGCCGAGCTCGAGGAGCGCCGCCAGGGCGCGCAGGAACGCGAGGCGACCGAACGGCTGCTCTTGGAGGTGGCGAACGCGTACTGGGATCTCGTGTCGGCGAAAGAGCAGCTCGAAGTCGCCGAGTCCGGTCTGCTCTTGGCGCGCGAGCAAGTCGAGCAGAACCGCCGTCGGTTGGACGCGGGCGTCGGCACGGAGGTCGAGCTCCTGCAAGCGGACACCGAGGTCGCGACGCGCGAAGAGCAGCGTCTCTTGGCCGAAGTTCGCACGCGCCAGACGGCCGATGCGCTGATGCGACTCTTGTTCCCCGGTACCGATGCCGCGGTGTGGGAGACCACGCTCGTGCCGCGCACTCCGCTGCCCGACGTCATCACCACGGCCGGCCTGCCGGCTTGGACCGACGCTTTCTCGGTCGCCGTCGCGGAGCGCTCGGAGCTCGTGCAGCAGCGCTTCGTGATCGAAGCCGCCGAAGTGCGGCACACGCGCAGCCGCTCGGAAAAGAATCCGGGGCTCGATCTCGATCTGTCTGCGTCGAGCCGCGGCTTCGATCCCGACGCCGGTGACGCGTTCGACAAGGCGATCAACTACGACTTCCCGACGTACAGCGCGGGGCTCGTGTTCAACGTGCCGCTCGGGAACAAAACAGCGCGCTACGCGGAGAAAGTCGCCTGGGCGCAGCTTCGCCAAGCGCGCCTTCAGTACAACGAACTCGAGTCGACGATCGTGGGCGAAGTGCGCGAGTCGGTGCGGCAAGTGGGCTATCAGGCCGAGGCGGTGCGCGCGGCGATGAAGAGCCGCGAGCTCGCGGAGCGGCAGCTTTCGGCCGAGCAAGCGCGCTATCAAGAAGGCTTGTCGACCACGTTCCAGGTCCTCCAATTCCAGCAGGACTACGTGGCGGCGATGTCGCGCGAAAGGTTGACGCGGGTCAACTACGCCAAGGCGACGATCGCGCTCCTCTTCTCGCAGGGAATTCTGAGTCCGACGCTCGTGAAATGAACCGGCGACGCGCGTGGTGGTCGGCGCTCGCGCTCGCCCTAGTGTCGATCGTGTTCGTGCGCGTCTGCCAGCGTCGCGGAGGCGACTCGGGAGAGAAGTCGGCCGAGACGCCGGTCGAGAACGAGCTCCAGAGCGACGACCGGATCTCGTACTTGCTGCCGCCGTGCGCGCATCCCGAGCCGTTTCTCGCCGACACGAGTGACATCGTGGCGGCGCTCGTGTCGAAGCTCGGGCGCGGACAGCTCGATGCGCTCCGTCAGGCGAAGTCCGAGCTCGCGCGCATGGGACCCGAAGTGCTGCCCGAGCTGCGCCGTTTCTTCGAAGGCGCCTACGTCCAAGCGCTCTCCGCGCCGCTCGTGATCAACGCGCTCGCGGTGGCGGCGTTGATGGAGTCCGACGATGGGCGCGAGATCTTGCTCGACGGGCTCCAGCATCCCCAAGAGACCGTGCGTCTCGCGGCGGTGCGCGGACTGCGGCGTCATGTCCGCGCATCCGACTACGATCGGCTCATCCCGCTGATGCCGATGTCGGGATCGGAGCTCGGGCTCGCGATCGGACAACTGGCCGTGCTCGTCGACCGCGAGCGCTTCGAAGCGGATCTCTTGGAATGGTTCGACGCGGGGCGTTACCCGAGTCTGTGGGAGGAGCTCTTTCCGCTGATCACCGACACCGAGCGGCCGGCGACGGTGAAGCGCATGGCGGAGCTCGTCGACCGAGCCGAAGGCATCGTGTGGATCACGATGCAGGTGGCGCTCGCCCATTCGGGAGACGCTGGCGCGGACGCGAAGGTCAAGTCTTGGCTCGCGGACGAGAACCCCGTTCGCAGACTTTTCGCCGTGCGCGCGCTCGACCGCGCCAAGCTCACCGGTGAAATCGCGTCGCTCGTCGCGACCGATCCGGATGTCGGCATTCGTGAGTTCCTGGCGCGCACCCTGAGCACGATGCCCGGGAGTCCTGAGATCCTCGCGCAATTGCGCGTCGCATCGGGTGATTCGGCGCGCAGCGTCCGATTGACGTGTCTTGGAGCGCTGGTCGCGCACGGCGACGAAGCCGCGATCAACGAAGTGCTCGAGATGTTGCGCGGGGACAAGAACGATCTCGAGGCGGCGCTGACGATCTTGCGCGCCGGCTTCGAGAAGAATCCCGGGCTGGAAGAGCGCGCGTTGTCGCTCTTGATGCGACTTCGAGCCGGAGAACTGCAGCCCGTTCGCGTCGATCGGCTGACGCTCGATCGCGCGCTCGGTTACGTGCCGCTGCGCGCGGCAGCCGAGGAGCTGTACAGGTCGGCGCTCGCCGCCGACGGAACGATCCAGGGACTGCGCGCCCATCGTTGGTATCTGCAACAACTCGGCAACGTCGGCGAAGTCGGACGGCAACTTGCGCGCGAGCGTTGGGAGGGCGAGACGGATTCGCTGCGCCGCATGGATCTCGTCACCGCGTCGTCGTACGACGACGGCGCCGGAGCGCGCGAGCTCCTAGTGCGCGTGATCGACAGCGAGCGCTCCACGCCGGAGGAGGTCCTGTACGCGGCCCACCTGATCCTGAAGATCGGACCCGCGACGACGACCGCGCCCTTCCTGAAACGGGCGACGTTGAAGGTCGCCGACGCGCGCGTACGGACGGCGCTCAATTGCCTCTTGTGGGAGTGGTACGGCCGCGACGCGTGACGCGCGTGCCGCGCCTCAGAAGCGCGTGAGCGAAATCCAGCGCGTGTCGAGTCGAGAGCTCACCGGCGGCGGCCGGTCGGGGCCGTCGTAACGCCCGTCGCCATTGGCGTCGCCGAGCACGCCGCGGTCGTCGAAGCACAGGAAGGCGCCGATGCCGGTGTGCCCGTGTTCCCACGGCCACGCGCGCAGCACGACGCCGTTCTCCGACGTGTGCGCTCGATCGAACAAGTAGCCGTGCCGGCGTACTCGTCCGTCGGGCAGGATCTCGACGTCGCCGAGGCGGCGCTCGAGCGCGCTACCCGGCGCGAGGACTTGGCCGAGTCCGGCATCGCCGCGCGACTCCGGCTCGGCGGCGATCAGCCGCAACATCCGCACGGCGTCGGTCTCGTTCTCGTGCAGCGCGAAACGCCGGAGTCCCGGCAAGGCCACGAGCACGACCACGAGTCCGATCGCGGTCAAGGTCAGGTGGTCGCTCCACGAAAGCCCGGGACGCTCGCGGAGCTCCGTCGCCACGCGCGCTCTGGAGATCGTTCCGTGCGCGCTCGCCTGCGATGTCATCGTGTTTCCCCTCGGTCCTGCGAGTCGAGCTCGCTGTCCACGCGAGTCAACGCTCGGCGAGGTTCTGAGTCAAGCTCGCGGATCACGCGAGTCGAACTCGCAGGTCACGCGCGTCGAGCTGGTGGAGGACGCGAGTCAAGTCCCGCGCACGCGTGTGCTAGGCTTCCGCCCATGCAGCGGCGCGCGTCGATGCACGAGCTTCCCGCGGACTTGGCGACGGCCGCACGCACGATCGCGGCACGCGTCGCGACGACCGGCCACCGTGCTTGGATCGTCGGCGGTGCGGTGCGCGATCTGTGTCTCGCGCGCGCGCCGCACGAGATCGACATGGCATCCGCGACGACGCCGGAAGAGATCCGGCGCATCTTCGAACACACGATCCCGGTGGGGCTGGAGTTCGGGACCGTGATCATCCGGGCTGGCGGCATCGACGTGCAGCACACGACGTTTCGTACAGACCGTGGGTACAGCGACGGTCGCCATCCCGACGAGGTCCGGTTCGGCACGAGCGTCGAGGCGGATGCCAGCCGGCGGGATTTCACGTGCAACGCCCTGTACTTGGACCCGCTCGACGACACGTTCGTCGATCCGGTGCGCGGTCTCGACGACCTGCGGGCGCGTGTGCTCGCGTGCGTCGGAGATCCGCGCGCGCGCTTCGAGGAGGACGGGCTGCGCCTCCTGCGCATGGCGCGCTTCGCGGCGGGGCTCGAGCTCGTACCGCGTCCGGACATATTGCTCGCCGCGCGCGCGAGCCAAGACGCGCTGCGCGGGGTGAGTGTCGAGCGAGTCCTCGTCGAGCTCGAGCGCATGTTCGCGCTCCCGGGTGCCGCCGTCGCGATCGGGATCCTGCACGAGACGGGGCTGCTCGAACGCTGTTTGGTGGGGCTCGATGCGCTCGTCCCAGCGGACGTCGAACGCTCGACTTGGCTCGCCGAGCGCGTCGCGCTCGTGCACCACTTGCCCCCCGCGCCGGGCATTGCGCTGGGTCTCGCGGCGCTCGCCGGACCGGCGCCGAACGACCTTCGACGCGCGGCGCCGCCCGAATCGCGCGCGGCCTCGGTGGCGGTCATCGAACGACTGCGGCCGTCGCGGCTCTTGCGACGATCGATCGTCGACACGTGGGAGGTTCTGGAGCGCCTGATGCGCCTCGCGCGCGAGTCGAAGCGCTCGGCGCGCGTTCGCTTGATGCGCCACGACGGTTTCGAGCACGGCCTCGCGCTCGCGCGCGCGTGGACCACGCTCGAGCGCGGATCAACGAGCGCCCTCGACGCGCTCTCGGCGGAACGCGAAGAAGCGAGCGCCAGCGACCTCTCTCCCGCGCCGCTCATTGGATCGGCGGATCTCGGCGCGCTCGCGCTGCCGCGCGGCAGTGCGTGGGGCGAGATCCTCGACGAAGCCGAACGATTGCAGCTCGACGGTGAGCTGACGACGCGCGACGGCGCGCTCGCGTGGCTCGCGGAGCGCGTCCGCCGCGCGCTTCAAGACGGCGGGAACACTCCGCGCAGTCCGCGCGACAGCGGATAGCCGCACAGGATGCCGATCGCGACCGCGGCCGGCACCGCGATGGCGGGTTGGAGCGCCAAGATCGCGACGGCGGCGGTGAAGATGAGCAGGCGTCGGAGGGTCAGGCCCATCGCGCGCTCGACGCCGGCGCGATCCCACGCCGGCGTTCTCCACGCCGCGCGCGCAAGGCCGGCGGCCGCGGCGCCGGTGAGCACGAGCGCGAGCACGCGCGCGATCTCCGCCGGCGGCCAGCGCGGTGCAAACGGCACGCAGAGCAACACGACTGCGCAGACGCCGAGATGGAGCGACGGCCGGCGGCCGAGCGGCGCGGCGTCCTCCGCGTCTTCCATGCGGCCCATGCGCGACAGCGTGAAGACGTACGCGAAGTAGAGGCCGCAGAGCCACGCGACCTCGCTCACCTCCCCAGTGCGCGTACCGATCCATCCTGCGAGCATGAGACCCGCGCCCAAGTTGCCCGCGCGACACGTTCCCAGCAGCAGAGGACCCGTGAACGCGCCGCGTCCAAACATGTTGTACGCCAGCGCGACGAGCGCGACCGCGCTCATCCACAGTCCGCACTCGAGCGCTGCACAAAAGGCGAGCGCGACTCCGAGCCCGACGAGACCGAGACCGAGCGACAGCGCCGCGCCGGGTGCGACCCTTCCCGCGGGGATCGGGCGTCCGGGCCGAGTGCGCGCGTCGTGACCGCGGTCCCGCCAATCGTTCACCGCCAGGTTGCCGTGATAGATCGCGAGCGACCCGGCGATGAGCAGCCACGGACTCGCGCCCGCGATCCACTCGCCGCGCGATCCGAACACGACACCGGCGGCGATGTCCGCGGCGGCGGTGGGAGCGAGCGACAGCCGGAGCAGGCGCCCCCAGGCTTTCATATCAACTGAAGATCCAGCGGCGCACGTCGTTGAACGTCGCGAAGACCATCAGCGACAAGATGAGCACGATGCCGACCATCTGGCTGTAGCCGAGGACGCGCTCGGATACCGGTG
>JANLUN010000202.1:0-4445 GCA_031363505.1 Planctomycetota bacterium
CCGAGCCGCCGGCGCGGCAGCGGCGTCATGTCGGTGCGATCGAGGAGATGATCCAGCTCCGCGAAACCGAACGCTGCCACCGCGACGACGCGCGCCGAGTGTTCTTGCTCCGCCGGATCGACCGTCTCGAAGTCGTCGAACTGCGTGTGGTGGACGATCTCGTAGCCCTCTTCGCTCTGCTCCCAGAAGAACGCGGGCACGCCGGCCGCGAGGAACGGCGCATGGTCGGAATCGCCCGAGTTCTCGAGCCCGAGCAGCTCGCGCAATCGGAACGGACGCTTGGGATCGAGATCCTTCACCGGTGCGAACACGCGTTCGAAATCGTCGATCATCGCGTACGTGGGCGCGAGGCCTTGCAAGTGCGTGCCGCCGCCATCGTGATTGAACACGACGCTGGTTCGAGCGAGCGTGTCCGCGTGTGCTTTGACGTACTGCGCGGATCCGAGCAGGCCCTCCTCTTCGCCGCCGTAGAGGATGAATCGAATCGTGCGCCGCGGTTTCGCTCCCGTCGCAGCGATCAGACGCGCGGCCTCGAGCGTCGTCGCGACGCCGGTGCCGTTGTCCTGCGCGCCTTCCGCGCCGTCCCACGAGTCGAGGTGCGCTTGGATGATCACGTACTCATCGGGGTGCTCGCGCCCGACCCAGTCGGCGATCACGTTCTGGCACGGCACGGGTCCGGGCGTGAATCGATTCTGGACGTCGAACTCGAGCTCGACGGGAACACCCGATTCGATCTCCTGCACGAGCGCTTGGAACTGGTCGTGCACCAATCGGACCTGCACGCGCGTCGGCAGCTTGTCGGGGTCGACGCGATGATTCCCACCCATCGTGAGGAGCCCGGACTCGGAGCCGGCGCGCACGAACCCGGCGAGCTCGGTCGACTCGAGGAGCTCGCGGATCTTGGCGCGCGCTTCTCGGTCGGCGTCGGATGAGCTGTCCCCCCCGCCGCGCGTTTCGCTGCGGAGCACCCACGCGCCGGTCAAGCGACCTTCGAGCGCGGCGAGCTCCGTTTCGTTCTTGGGTTCGAGCACCGCGCGGCCGCGCACGGGGCCGGCGGTTCCCGCGCTCCACGCCGACGTGATGAACTCGAGCTCGCGTTCTTCGGGAGCGACGACGCGACCGCGCGACGGTCCACGCTCGAAACCGACGGGGAATTCGCCGAACGTCTCGAGGCGCGCGTCGAGACCGAACGCCGCGAATTGGTCGCGTGCCCACGACGCCGACTCGTCGTACGCCTTGGTTCCCGTCAATCGCGGCCCGATGTGCTTCGACAAGTAGAGGAGGTGTTCTTGCACGCGGTTGTCGCGCTGGGCGAGCGCGAGCAGTTTCGCCACGGCAGCAGGCTGCGCGGCCGGGACCGGCGCGGGAACTGCGACCTCCGTCGCTGCGACTTCGCGATGCGAGTCGTCTCGTGCATCGGTCTTGCACGCCAAGACGCCGGCACCGACGATCGCGAGCACTCCTGCGATGGCTACCCGCGCCGAACGGTGAGTGCGATGGAAAGGCAACTTCAATGTCGAATCCTCGGTCAGCTGAAGAAGGCTGCGGAGACTATCACAATGCGATCTCATCGCCGATCGAGCGATCGAAGACCGTGTCGCACTCCGCTCGAGAATTGACTTCCGACGTGCGGCGCCTCGACACTTGGGCGCATGAGCGGCGGCACATCACTGGGATCTCCCACGCTGATCTTGATCCCGACCGCACTCGAGAGACGCGCGCTGCACGACGCGGGCGGATTCCCCGCCGGATCTGCTCTCATCGCGCTCTGCGGATTTGGCCCGGTCGCGGCCGGAGCGCGCACGGCGGAACTACTCGCGACGCTGCGACCAAGGCGCGTCGTATTGATCGGAATCGCCGGCACGTACGTTCCGGAGGGCCACCCCGTCGGGAGCGCGCTCGCGTTCGACAGCGTCGTGATCGACGGCATCGGTGCGGGCGGCGGATCGGCGGCGCTCGGTCCGCGCGCGCTCGGATTCCCGCAGTGGGAGAGCGAAACGGGAGCGACCCCGATCTACGACTCGCTCGCGCTCGCGCGTGATCGCGAGCCGGTTGCGAGCGCGCTCGATGATCGTGCAGCGAGCCTCCTCACGGTCTGCGCCGCGTCCGCTTCGCTCGGCGAGGCCAGCTCGCGCAAGCGACGTCACCGTTCCGCGCGCGCCGAAGACATGGAAGGCTTCGGTGTCGCGCTCGCGTGCGCGATCGCGCGCACGCCGCTCGCAATCGTCCGCGGTATCTCCAACGTCGCTGGCGATCGCGATGTCGCGCACTGGAAGATCGGCGCGGCCTTGGAGTCCGCGCGGGAATTCGCCCTGAAGACCCTCGACGTGCGCTCTCGCGCGGACGGAGCCGACGCGTGAAGCGCGCGCTGCGCCTCGGCATCTCGCCGTGCCCGAACGACACGTTCGTCTTCCACGGTCTGCTCGAACGCAAGGTCGATGCGCGTGGACTCGATCTCACGATCGAGCTCGCGGACGTCGAGGAGCTCAACCAACGTCTCGCGCGCGGCGAGCTCGATGCGTCGAAGGTCAGCTTTGCCGCTGCGCTGCGCATGTCGGACACGATGGTCGTGCTGAGGGCCGGATCGGCGCTCGGCCGCGACGTCGGTCCGATCCTCCTCGCGCGCGGCGGAGGATCGTCGCCGCCGATGGGCCTAGTGGAGATCCCGCGTGATGCGCGCGTGCTCTGTCCGGGTGAAGCGACGACCGCGCACCTCCTGTACCGGCTCTTCCATCCCGGCGAGGGCCGGATCGAGCACGTGCCCTTCCACGAGATCATTCCGGCGCTCGAGCGCGGGCGCGCCGACTTCGGCGTCTGCATTCACGAAGCGCGCTTCACGTGGGCTTCGCACGGACTGCAACTCGTCGAAGACCTCGGCGCGACGTGGGCGGAGCGCACGCGCGCGCTGCTTCCGCTCGGGGGAATCGTCGCGCGCCGCGATCTCGGCGACGACGCGCTCGCCGCTCTCGACGACGCGATCAAGGCCTCGCTCGACTACGCGCACGCGCACCGCGACGAAGCGCTCGTCACCATGCGGCGTCACGCTCAAGAGCTCGACGACGACGTCCTGTGGGCGCACGTCTCGCTCTACGTCAACGAGTGGACGCGAGAACTCGGCGTCGACGGCGCGCGCGCACTCGACGAGCTGTCACGCATCGCGCGAGCCAGCGGACTCGTCGGCGACGACCGGCCGCCGCTCTCGATCTTCCAGGGCGCGCGCCGCGCTCAGTCGCCGTAGCGCAGCTCGAGCACCGTTGGTTCGCACACGACGCGTGCGGTAGGCGCCGGAAGCGTGATCACGAACATCCGCGCGAACTCGTTCTCCGGGATCGCACGTCCAGCGGTCGAATCGGCGCGCCCCGTGAGCTCGACGACGATCTTCGGAACGGTGTTCGAGTGACCGGCGACGACGCACACCGCGCCCGGCGGGAGCGCCGTGATCTCGGCGAGCAGTCGCTCCGTCTCGCGAGCAGGCACGATCGCGACGGTTCGACCCACGGCCTTCGCGAGCGGCGCGAGCGTGTCCTGCGTGCGCTTGAACTCGGTGGC
The DNA here is from genome assembly GCA_031363505.1 of Planctomycetota bacterium. Classification (GTDB taxonomy): domain Bacteria; phylum Planctomycetota; class UBA1135; order UBA1135; genus JANLUN01. Next base: position 3,550 of record JANLUN010000202.1, read on the forward strand.
GAAGAGGTGCGTGACGTGCGCCGGTTCGAGCAGACGCGCGAGCGTCTCCGCCCGCCGCGATCCCGCGGGTGATAGCGCCGGATCCTTGGGATCGCCCGCGGTGTCCTTTTCTCCGTGACGCACCACGATCACGGTCCGCGCGCGGCGGTCCGTCGTCGACGCGTCGCTCTGCGCGGTGCGGAGCCCGAGAAAGAGGGCCCCGCACGCGAGAAAGACGGCTAGCAGCGCCCAGGTTCCACGCGGACGCGGCGCGCCGGACATCGACCGGTTCTCAGGTCTTGCCGGAATCGCGAACCTCGAGCATCTCCTTGCGGATGTCCTGCGCGATGTTCTTGATGTCTTGCATCGCCTTGCGGACACGCGAGGTGGCGGCTTTGTTGCCGGCTTCGGCCTTCTCGACGTCTTCGCGCGTGGCTTGGACGACGCTCACCAGTTTGTCGTAGTTCTGGCTCATCGGCTGGCCTTCCTTGGCATTCGTGGCGCTGGGAGCGCGGTTGGGATGGTCTTGGAGGGGTCCAGGCGCCCTTGGCGGGCCTGGGAAGGGCACCTGTAGGCCACATTCCCGCGCTCCGATCAAGCGGGAGCCACCCGGACTCGCGAGGTGGCGCGCCGCCAGGAAGACCGCGCTGGAGCGCGGTCGGCATCGCCATGGTCGCCACAACCCGTTGCGCAGTATGGCGTGTACGAAAAGGGCTATCCTACGCGAGGCGCTCGTCGCGTCGATCGAGGACCGGCATCGAAATCCGCTGCGCGGGCACCGCCGAGCTCGAGCACGACCTTCCACTCGGCCTGCGTGACGGGCTGGATCGAGAGCCGCTGCCCGCGCTGTAGGAGCGCCATGCCCTTCAAGCGACCGTCCTTACGGAGCTCTTCGAGCGGCACGAGCTACGCGAACC
>JANLUN010000204.1:0-3253 GCA_031363505.1 Planctomycetota bacterium
GGGAGCGCCGCCTCGAAGCCGAAGCGACGGCGCGCCTGGGCGGAATGCTCCTCGACGTCGACCGCGCCGATGAAGCGGAAGCTCGTCTGCGCGAGGCGCTGCGCATGTCCGAAGAGATCGAAGACCGGCGCGGCCAGGCGCTGGCGCGACTCTTCCTGGGCATCCTGCTCTGGGAAGCGAACGATCCCGAGGCGGCTCCGATGCTGGCGCGCACGTCGGAGCTCGCGGTCGAAATGGGTCTCAACCGCGTCGAAGCCGTCAGCCTCTCGCTGCAAGCGCGCATCCTGCGCGAGCGCGGTGAGATACAGACCGCGCTGGAAGCGAGCTCGCGTGCGATGGATCTTCTGTCGCAGTACGGCGCGGAGCTCGGCGATCGCATCGTGATCACCGGAACACATGCGCTGGTCCTCGAGAACCGTGGGGAGCGCGCGGAGAGCCAAGCTCTCGAACGCAAGCTCAACGAACGGTTGCGGCGCGAGAACGCGCGCATCAAATCGCCGCTCTTGAGGTTGCGGCAAGCGCGTGCGTCGACGCGCCTTCTCGAAGCGGTGCTCTCGCCGGATGGACCGGTGTACCCGCGTTTGCGCGAAACCGAATGAGTCGGGCGCTCAGGCCAGGCGCAATCCCGTGCCCTCGAACCGCTCGATGCGAGAACGGAACTCGTCCCCCATCGCGGTGCTCGATCGCCGGGATTCGTCCCATGCGACGAGCCGCGCGATGGCTTCGCACAAGATGCGGCGCGTGGGAAGCTCGCGCACGCGGTACGCCTGCGTGAACGAGCTCGTGCCGAGGTGCACCGTCGACATCTCGACCTCGACTCTCACGCCGCCCTTCGTCGGGGACACGAAGACGATGTTCGTCTGCGCGAGCACGAACGGGAACTTGTTGCCCGCGAGCAGATCGAGCGCGCGAAAGTACGCGTGGCGCGTCTCCTCGAGCAGCGTCATGTAGACCGCGTTGTTGAGCATCGCCTGGTTGTCCTCGTCGGACCAGCGCGTCGCGAGCTCGACGCGAAAGCGCAGCGCGTCACTCGCGGGAACGTTCGGCGTTTCCATTCAGCTCGCCTCCGCGGAGCCGGCAGCGGGAACCCTGGCGCTCGACGGCCGCCGTGCGACGAGATAGATGCCGACGAAGATGCACGCGGCCGCGGACAGGAGCACGACGGTGATCTCGTCGTCGAAGAAGAGCCAGCCCAAGAAGCCCGTGATCAGCGGCTGCACGTACACGTACATCGCGGTCGTCGACGCGCGCAGCCGCGACAGTGCGAACGAGTTGAGCAAGTACGCCAGCGACGTCGGAAAGATCAGGATGAACACTAGCGATCCCCAGGCACGCGTCGAAACCGCCGTGGGCACGAGCACCTCACCGTGCGCGATGAACGGCACCCACGGAAGCGACAGCACGAACACCCACGCGATCACGACGAGCGGCGGGTAGCGCTTGAGCATCGGACGCGAAAGCACGAGGTAGGCCGCGTACGACAGTGTGTTGAGCGACATCAAGAAGTTGCCCAGGGCGTGCGCGCTGGCGAGGTCGGGTCGCTCCGCCCAGAAGAGCATCGACGCTCCGAACAGCGCGATCGACAGCCCGACGACGCGCATCGGCGCGAACGTCTCGTGCTTGGCGATCGCCGCGATCGCGAACGTGAACACCGGGATCAAGCACACCGTGAGCGCGGCGTTCGTCGCGGTCGAACGCTGAAGCCCTTCGAGGTACAGCACCATGTTTGCGGTCACCCCGAGGAACGAGAGCATCGCGAGCCAGGGCAGATCGCGCGCCGCCGGCAAGGCCTTGCGGCCGTGGACCGCGAGCGCCGCGATGAGCAACGTCGTGGACGCGAACATCATCCGCCACGAACCGACGGCGAGCGGCGAGAACGCGCCGTCCGCGAACGCGAGCTTGCCGAAGATCGGGAACAGCGCGAAACAGACCTGCACGACGCCGAGCGCGATGTGGCCGCTGCGCTGCCGGCGAGCTTCCGCGGCGATTGCGTCCGGCGACTGCATCTCCGCAAGCTAGCTCACGGGTTCTGGGAAAGGTAGGGTCGCAGCACTTCGTCACCGGCCATGTCCGACCCCCATCATTCGCCGTCCGATCCTTCGGATGCACGCCGGCGCGCGTCGCCGCGGCCGTGGGTCCGGATCGCGAGCGAACACGGCGAGCACATGCTCCTCTTTCGTCCGCGCTACGACACGCTGCGGAACCCGCGCAATAACCAGCTCTTCAAGCGCCTCGTGCTCGAGACGCCCGACTGGGTCAACGTCGTCGCGATCACGCGCGATCGACGACTCGTGGTCGTGCACCAGTACCGATTCGGAAGCGGCGCGATCACGATCGAGATCCCCGGCGGCATGGTCGATCCGGGAGAGGACCACGGCGACGCCGCGCGCCGCGAGCTCCGCGAGGAAACCGGCTACACCGCCGTGCGCTGGACGTACCTCGGCAGCGTCGAGCCCAACCCCGCGTTCCACACGAATCAGTGCCATCACTGGCTGGCCGAGGAAGCGACGCTCACGGACGAGCAAGGCCTCGACAGCGGCGAGGACATCGTCATCGACACGATCGCGCTGGACGACGTGCGCGCGATGGTCCTGCGCGGTGAGATCCGACACAGCCTCGTGATCACCGCGCTGGCGCGCGTGCTCGACTTGCGGCTCGAGCAGCGCTGACCCGCAGCTCGAGCGCCGGCGCGCGGCCCTGCCAGCTTCCGCGACTCGCCCGGACCTCGTACCGTGTGCGCATGCTCCCCCCGCGAACCCTGACACTCGTTCCTCTCCTTATGACGATCTTCGGTGCCGGCTGCGAATCGGTGGCGTCGGTCCCCGGCGCGTTGACGTCGACACCCAAGAGTCCGTGGAGCGACGCAGCCGCCGGCGTCCACGACGCGCGCCTCGCCACGCTGTGCACGGACGCGTGGGAATACCGCATGGCGAGCGATCCGGTCGGCGCGATGCTGCTCGGCGATCCGCGCTACCTCGGTCGCTTGCCCGACAACTCGCAGAGCGGCAGCGACGCGAACATCGCGCGCATCGGCGAGTTCATGCGGCGCGCCGAAGCCATCCCGACGTTCGAGCTCGCCGACAAGGACCGCACGACGCTGCGTTTCCTGTACGACGCGTGGAAGCTCGATCTCGAGGAGCGCGCGCTTGGAATCGACGTTGCCTCGTGGAATCTCGACGCGCGCGGCGGTCCGCAGCTCGACTTCCTGACGCTCGCGGAGGATCAACCGACGGTGACGACTGCGGAGCGCGAG
>JANLUN010000092.1:0-2265 GCA_031363505.1 Planctomycetota bacterium
GCATTTTCGGAATGGTCGCGGAACGCTATCCCGAGAACGCGGAGGCTCACATGGCGCTCGGTGTCGCCGCGCTCGCGCTGGGCCGCTTCGACGAAGCCGAGCTGGCCTTGGACAAGGCGCTGTCGCTTCGTCCCGATTTCCCCGAGGCGCTGCACAACCTGGGACAGCTGCGAGTTCGACAACGGAACTGGCCGGGAGCGATCGACGCGTTCGAGCGCGCGCTCCGCTCTCGGCCCGATCATCTGGACGACCTCGTCGACCTCGCACGCGCGTTGGCGGAGAGCGGTCAGAACGAGCGTGCGATCGAAACCGCGGAGCGCGCCGCGGTGTTCGCCGCGAATTCACCGCTGCCACTCGTGGTCCGCGGCACGCTCGACGCGCGGCGCGGCGCGTTCGACTCCGCGCTGTCGTGGGCGGATCGCGCGCTCGCGCTCGCTCCCGACGACGGCGAGGCGCTGCTCCTGCGCGGCAAGATCCTGCTCGCGCGCGGCGAGCTGTTCGGCGCGCGCACCGCATTCACGCGCGCGGCCGACCGACTGCCGCAGAGCTTCGAAGCGCACTACAACCTGGCCGCGCTGTACTTGAAGGAGAACGAACGGGTCGCAGCCATGCCGCATCTCGTGCAGGCGTACGCGCTGCGCCCGCCCGACGTCGCGTCGGACGAGTTGCGGAGGTCACTCCAAGACGTCGGGATCCAGGCCCCCGAGACGTACTGGCGCTTGGCCTCGATCGAGGCAGAGCGCGGACAAGCGGCGAGCGCCGAGGATTGGCTCGGACGCGCGCTCGCGATCGATCCGGAGCACGGTGCCTCGCACATGCTGCTCGGTCTCTTGCGAAAGAAACGCGGCGACATCGACGGCGCGATCGCGTCGATGGAACGCGCGTGCAAGGCGATGCCGAGCAGCTATCCGGCGCACTACACGCTCGGAACCACGCTCGTGGATGCGGGCCGAACGAAGGACGGTCTCGCCTACCTGGAGCGCGCGCTCGAGATCGTGACGAAATCGGAAGGTCGAAATCCCGAGAGCGCCGCCGCCCTCGAAGGTCTGCGTCAGAAGGTCGACGACATCAAGTCGAAGTCACACTGAGCCGCTGACCAACGCGTCTCGCCCGCAGCGAATCAGTGCGCGCCGCAGAGCGACACCGCGTCCGTAGAGAACACGGGTCCCTCGACGCAGCACTTCGCGTTCGGCCAGCTTCCCATCGGGCCTTCCGAACGCGTCGGCACCGGACAACCGTTGCAGATGCCGACACCGCAACCCATGACGGTCTCGAGGCTCAACCAACACGGCAGCTTGTGTTCGCGCGCGAGCTTCTCGACCGCTTCGAGCATGCGCTCGGGCCCGCACGCCAAGAGGCGCACGTCGCGCGGTGTCTCGCCGCTCTTCCAACGTTGCTCGAGAAGTCGCACGACGTTGCCGCGGAAACCGTGCGAGCCGTCGTCCGTGCACGTCGCGACGCGAACACCGAGCGATTGGAAGCGCGCCAAGTCGTAGAGCAGGCCTTTGCGCGCAGCTCCGTAGAGGAAAGTGATCGAATCCGGCGCGACGCGGCGAGCCCCGTCCATTCCCGCGACCGCTTGCTCGATGGCCATGTGGAACGGCGCCGATCCGATACCGCCGGCGAGCATGACCCACGGAGGGCCCGCGCCGTCGAGCGTCGGCCAACCGTTGCCGAGCGGCCCGATCACGCGCAGCTTCGTGCCGGGCGTGCACGCGGCGAGCGCCGATGTGCCGGCGCCTGTGACTTTGATCAGGAACTGCAGCTCGCGACCGAGGTGCCGGTAGATCGAGAACGGACGCGGGATCGCGGGCGAGAGGCGATCCTCGCGACGGAGCATGAAGAAGCGGGCCGCGCGCAGCGGCGGGAGCGGCGGATCGACCGCGACGCGCAGCACGACTCCGTCGTCACCGCAGGGCTCGACGGCGATCGTCTCGCCGAGGAAGGATCGTGCGTCGACGGGGGGCGCGGGCATGCGGGCGAGATGTTAGCGTCGCGCTGGTCGCGACGTCCGGCCAATTTTGGACGCATCCAGCATGAAGACCTTCGCCGACCTCGTCAGCGGGCAGACCCATTGTCATCGGGTGTTCGAGGACGAGCACCATCTGGCGTTCTTGAGCCGCACGCCGATCGCTCCGGGCCACACGATCGTCATCCCAAAGCGCGTGATTCCGTATCTCTTCGATATGGAGCCCGAGGCCTACCATGATCTATGGGAACGGGCTCGCAGCGTCGCGCGCTCCTTGAAGGACGTGCTCGGCTGCG
>JANLUN010000209.1:0-15639 GCA_031363505.1 Planctomycetota bacterium
CTCAACGAAGGGCGCACGTTCGTGTACTTGGGCTCGAGCGACGGACTCTCCACCGTCGCGGCGTGGACCGCCGAAGGCGATCAACTGGGCGCGCGCTTCGGTTGGTCCGTTGCGACGGCCGGCGACGTGAACGGCAACGGGTACTCCGACGTGATCGTCGGTGCGAACTTGTTCGAGAACGGACAAGCGAGCGAAGGTCGCGCCTTCGTGTACGTCGGCGCGGCGTCGGGACTCTCCATCCGCTCCTTCGGGATGCCGGAGAGCAATCAGGTCGAGGCACGATTCGGCCACTCGGTTGCGAGCGCAGGCGACGTGAACGGCGACGGCTACAGCGACGTGATCGTCGGCGCCGAGTTCTACGACAACGGGCAGAACGACGAAGGCGGCGCGTTCCTCTACCTCGGCTCGAGTGCCGGACTCTCCGAAGTCGCGGTGTGGACCGCGGAGGGCGACCAAGTCGCCGCCGGGTTCGGCTTCTCCGTGTCGACGGCCGGCGACGTGAACGGTGACGGCTACAGCGACGTGATCATCGGTGCGCGTACGTATGACAATCCGTCCGAGAACGAAGGACGCGCCTTCCTGTATCTCGGCTCTGCCGCAGGCCTCTCTGCGAGCGCCGCCTGGACCGCGGAGAGCAACGAGGTCGGCTCCGAGTTCGGTTACTCGGTGGCGACGGCCGGCGACGTGAACGGCGACGGTCGCAGCGACGTGATCGTCGGCGCGTACCGCTTCGACGGTGTCCCGGCGCAAGAAGGCCGCGCGTTCGTCTACTTGGGCACGAGCACGGGCCTCACCGCGAGTCCGGCCTGGACGGCGGAGAGCAATCAACTCGATGCGCTATTCGGCATGAGCGTCGCGACCGCCGGCGACGTCAACGGCGACGGCTTTAGCGATGTGATCGTCGGAGCGGAGTTCTACGACAACGGCCAATCGAGCGAAGGGCGCGCGTTCGCGTACCTCGGCTCGAGCGCGGGGCTTTCCACCCAGCCCAGCTGGACGGCCGAGAGCGACGTCGCCTTCGCACACTTCGGCAGCTCCGTCGCGACGGCCGGTGACGTGAACGGCGACGGCTACAGCGACGTGATCATCGGCGCGCACTGGTTCAGCAAGGGGTAGGAGGAGGAGGGAAGAGCATTCTTGTACTTGGGCTCGAGTGCGGGGCTCTCGACGAGCGCAGCCTGGACTGTCGAAAGCAACCAAGCCGACGCGTGGTTCGGCATCTCCGCCGGAACGGCCGGCGACGTGAACGGCGACGGCTACAGCGACGTGATCGTCGGCGCGCCGCTCTACGACGGCGGTACCGCGGAGAGCGGGCGCTCGTTCTTGTACTTCGGCTCAGCGACGGGACTCGCGACGAACAGCGCGTGGACCGCGGACGGCGATCCGGCCACGTTCTACGGAGGAGCGGTCGCGACCGCCGGCGACGTGAACGGAGACGGATTCAGCGACGTGATCGTCGGCGCGAGCTTTCACAGCAACGGTCAAGCGCGAGAAGGCAAGGTTCGGTTCTATCTAGGCAACGAGGGTCACGGCGGCTGGACGCTCACGCCGCGACAGCGACAAGCGAACGATGCCGCGCCGATCGACCTCCTCGGACGCTCGACGAACACGCACGAGTTTCGCATCCGACTCGAGTTCGAGCGCGATGTCACAGGATTCGCATTCGCGAGCGGCCTGACGCCGACGGCGCACCTCGAGTGGGAAGTGAGACCGCTCCAGTCGCCGCTCGACGGCAGTCACCAGAAATCGGGAGCGGAGCAATCGATCACGGGAGCGCCGCTCTCGTTCAACGAGCTGGTGCAGATCCACTCCGCGCCGAACCAGGCGCTCACGGTCGGCAACACGAGCCACGAGCTCTTCGACGCACGGCGTGCGTTCCACTGGCGCGCGCGACTGCGCACGAACAACCCGCTGTTCCCCGTGACTCCGTGGGTCACGCTGCCGGGGAACAACGTCACCGAGACGAAGCTGCGCGCGGGAGCGCTTCAGCGCGAGCGCTGAGCCGCTCAAGCGACGAAAGCGCCGCCGCGGCAATCGCTACGGGCTCGATCGACTTCATGCACACGTGGTGTCGCTCGCCGGTCAGCGCACAGTGCTCGCGGTGACACGGACCGCACGGAACGCTCACGCGGAGAACGCGCACGTTCGCGGGATGCTCCGCCGTGTGGCGCGGGTCGGTCGGACCGCAGAGCACGATCGTCGGCGTCTCGAACGCTTGCGCGAGATGGCGCGGACCGCTGTCGGTCGTGATCGCGAGACGCGCGGCCGACGAGAGGAACACGAGCTCGGGTAGGCCGACCGCGGGCTCGTCGAGCACGACGATGCGCGCGCGTCGCACGAGCGCGGCGGTCGCGCGCGCGTTCTCTTCCTCGCCCGGCGCGCAGGCGAGCACGAAAGGCAATGAAATGTTCGCCGCGCACGCATCGAGCGCCGACGCGAAACGATCCGGAGGAAAGCCCTTGGCGGAATCCGGTCGCGCGCCCGCGTTGACGAGCACGAACGGCTCGCCGACCGCAAGTCCGGCGCGCGCGAGCCGTTCATTGGCCGTGTCGCGCGCTCGCGAAAACACGGTGAGGCGCGGAGTCCGCTCGCGCACCGTGAGTCCGATCCAGCTCGCGAGCTCGACGCACGCCTGTCCGAAAGGCCGCGGCAGAGTGCGCGGGAAGCGACCAGCGCGGCCGATGTGCGGCGGAACTCCGCCGCGCTCGCGCGCGGGGACGAAGGCGTGCGTGAGCAAGATGCCGCGCCCTCCGCGCGCGAAACCCGCACGCGACGGAATGCCGGCGGTGAACGCGGTCCACGCGCTGCGAAACGATCCGTTGAGCAGGATCGCGAAGTCGAAGCCGCGCCATCTGCGCGCGTCCTCGGGCTCGCGCTCCGAGATCGGCATGCGGCGCGCCGCGGCGAATCGTCCGTCGAGGAGCTCGAGGAAGCGTGGCGGTCCGGCCAGCGTCACCCGCTCGCCGCCCCACTCGCACAGCGCGCGCATCACCGGCTCGGCCATCACGAAATCGCCGAGCCACGACGGCGTGCGGACGAGCACGCGATCCGAGTCCGACAGTCGTCCGCTCATGCGTGCACGGGCGAGCGCGCGAGCAGCGCCAGCGCCGCGGCGACCACGCGCTCCGGCGCGAGATCGCGCATGCAGCGATGGTGCTCGAGCGGACAGCGCTTCTGCAGACACGGCGCGCACTCGAGGCCTTCGACTCGCACGACTGTGCAGCGCTCGAGCGACGTCGCCGTGACTTCGGGGAAGTTCGGTCCCATCACGCTGACGCACGGAACGTCGAACGCGGCGGCGTACCAACGCGGGCCGGAATCGCCGACGAGCATGAGACGTGCGTCCTTCACGAGCGCTTTCAGCGACTCGAGATCGCGCGGCTCGCGCGCGAGCGACACCACGTTCGACGTCGCCCGCTCCACGACCGCGTCCATCAGCGGCTCTTCGCCCGGGCCGCCGGTGACGACGGCGCTGACGCCGAGCTCCTCGCAGATCCGGTCGAGCGCGGCCGCGAAATGCTCGGGCGGCCAGAGCTTCGCCGCGCCGAACGCCGCGCCTGGACAACAGATCACGTAGCCGCGCTCGAGGTCGATACCGAGGCGTGCAAGTTGCGCGCGCGTCGACTGCACGATCGCCTCGCCGACATACAAGCGCGGATGGAGATCGGGCACTTCGATTCCGAGCAAGCCCGCGGCATCGCGCATCAAGTGCGCGCTCGGCACCGGCAAGCGACGACCACCGCTCGTCGGCGGCACGACCGCGTGTGTCAAGAGCACTCGCCGTCCCGACAACGCCGTCCCCGCGCGCACCGGCACGCGCGACGCGAACGCGCGCCACGCCGAGCCGAGCGAGTTCGTCAAGAGCAGCACCGCGTCCGGCGCGACGCGCGCGTACACGGCGCGCTCGTTCGAATCCTTGTCGATGCGCTCGACGTACGGCTCGCACGGGCCGCCGGCGAGGATCTTCGCGAGGTGCGCGCGCACGACGATCGAGACGCGCTCGAAGGCCCCGCTCGCGAGCGCCGCCTCGAGCACCGGCGTCGCCATGACGAGGTCACCGACCCAGTTGGGTGCGCGGATCGCGAGCTTCACTGGTCCTGCCACGGCGCGTCCTCGCCGGCCTTCGGCCTGTGCGCCGCCATGCGGCGCAACTTGGCTTCGATGCGCGCGAGCCAGCGACGCCGCTCATCGCGCCGCGTGATCCCGCGACGGTCGAGATACTCGGCGAGGAAGCGCAGTCTTTCGCAACCGCCGACCGCGCGCGGCGTCGAGTGCAGAAGCGCCGCGAGGTCCTTCACGAACCAGCGAGTTCGCGGCGCGACCTCGTGCCTCGCGCGACCTACGTCAAGGAGCACGAGCTCGGCGGGCTCTCCGTGGCCCTCGCGCACGACCACGTGCTGCAGATACAAGTCGCGGTGGTACCAGCCGCGCTCATGCAACCGCACGACGAGATCGAGCAGCGCATCGCTCCAGCGGCGACGCTCGGCGCGATCCGACACCGCGAGCCGCTCGCGCAGCGTCGACGCGTGCGGGATGCGCTCCATGACGACGCACGACCGGCGCTTGCGCAAGAAGGCACGCTCCTCGCACCACGCGAGCGCGCGCGGAACCGCGATGCCGTCGCGCGCGAGCGCGTCGAGCACCTGAAACTCGCGCACGCCGGAGCCGCGCGCCAACGTGCGCTTCACGATGTAGGGCGCCGAGAGTCCAGTCTCGGCCGGCCACGCGAACGTCTCGCGACCCGCGACGCGGCGCATGTAGCGCGGTGGCTCCGCGTCGAGCCACTCGCGCGGGCTCGCAGCATCGATCCGCATCGATCCGGGGCGGATCCATCCGAACAAGCCCGGCGAAAGCTCGGCCGTCTCCACCATAACGATGCCGCGATCCTACACCCTCGCATCGAAGAAGGATCGCCCTTAAGCTCTCCGCCTCTGCGCGAACGCGCGCGCACGATCCCCCTCCAGCCCACCGGCTCGCGCACTACAGCCGGTCGTTTCCAGCCGAGATCACGCATGTCGAAAGGCACCGCCGTCGCCCCGCAGATGACCCAGGCCGACGAGTTCAATCCGTTCCTGTCGATGGCCAAGCTCTTCGACACCGCGGCCGATCACCTCGGCCTCGACGAAGGCATCCGCGAAGTGCTGCGCCGGCCCGATCGCGAGATGACGGTCGCGATCCCGATCATGCTGGACAACGGCACGCTCAAGGTCTTCACCGGCTACCGCGTGCAGCACAACTTTTCGCGCGGTCCGTGCAAGGGCGGCATTCGCTACGCGCCCGACGTCAACCTCGACGAGGTGCGCGCGCTCTCCGCCTGGATGACGTGGAAGTGCGCGGTCGTCGACGTCCCGTTCGGCGGCGGCAAGGGCGGCGTGATCTGCGATCCGCGCAATCTGTCGCAGGGCGAGCTCGAGCGCATCACGCGCCGCTACACGGCCGGGATCATGGACATCCTCGGTCCCGACCGTGATGTCCCTGCGCCGGACGTCAACACGAACGAGCAGACCATGGCCTGGCTCATGGACACGTACTCGATGCACGTGCGCCGCACGACGACCGCGATCGTCACCGGCAAGCCGATTGCGCTCGGCGGCAGCCGCGGGCGCACCGAGGCCACCGGACGCGGCGTGATGCTGATCGCGCGCGAAGCCCTGAAGAAGCTCGGCATGCGGCCGGAGAACTCGCGCGTCGTCGTGCAGGGCTCGGGCAACGTCGGCGGCATCGGCGCGATGCTCCTGCACCGCGAGGGCTACAAGATCGTCAGCATCAGCGACATGTACAGCGCGATCTACAACGAGAAGGGACTCGACGTTCCCGCCGTGCTCGCGCACATCAAGAGCACCGGCCGCGTCGAGGGCTTCAAGGACGCGACGCACATCAAGAACGGACAGGAAGCGCTCGAGCTCCCGTGCGAAGTGCTCGTCCCGGCCGCGACTGAGAACCAGATCACGTCAGCCAATGTCGATCGCGTGCGCGCGCGATTGATCGTCGAAGGCGCGAACGGCCCGTGCACGGCCGTCGCATCGAAGCTCCTCGACGAGAAGGGCGTGCTCGTCGTGCCCGACATCCTCGCGAACGCCGGCGGCGTGACCGTGTCGTACTTCGAATGGGTCCAGGACCGCATGGGCTACTTCTGGACCGAAGAGGTCGTCAACGCGCGCCTCGAACAGATCATGGTCAAGGCGTTCGCCGACGTCGACCGCGTCGCGCAGGAGTACAAGGTCTCGATGCGGATCGCGGCGTACATCCTCGCGATCGACCGCGTCGCCTCGGTGTACCGGATGCGTGGAGTATTCGCCTGATGGCCACGCGCGACACGTACGGCCGTGATGCGGGGGGCGGCGTCGAGTTCGACGATCTCGCGCTCTCGACGAATCAGATCGAGGAGGAGAGCCCGTTCGCCACGATGATGTCGAGCTTCGACGAAGCCGCCGACAAGCTCGGGCTCGATCCGGACATCTACGCGATCCTGCGCAAGCCCGACCGCGAGATCCAAGTGTCGGTGCCGACGCCGCTCGACGACGGCACGCTGACGGTGTTCGAGGGCTACCGCGTGCAGCACAACGCGGGCCTCGGGCCGTACTTCGGCCCGCTGCGACTGCAACCGGGGCTGCGCCTCGACGAGCTGCGCGCGCTCGCCGGTTGGATGACGTGGAAGTGCGCCGTGTTCAGCATCCCCTTCGGCGGCTCGGCCGGCGGGATCCGCATGCCCGCCACGCGTCACAGCCGCGGAGAGATCGAGCGCGCCGTGCGCCGCTACGTGTCGTCGCTGCTCTCCGACATCGGCCCCGATCGCGACGTGTTCTCGTCCGACGTCGCGACCGACGAGAGCATCATGGCATGGGTGATGGACACGGTGTCGATGCACTCGCGCTTCACCGACAACGCCGTCGTTACCGGCAAGCCGTTGATGCTCGGCGGCACGCTCGGTCACACGGACTCGATCGCGCAGGGACTGCGCGTGCTCCTCCCGCTGGCGCTCGAGCGCGCGGAGATCGGGTCGAAAGAGACGCGCATCGTGATCCAAGGCGCGGGACAGCGCGGCGGCAACCTCGCCAAGGCGCTCCACGCCGACGGACATCGCGTGATCGGTTTCTCGGACATCCATGCCGCGCTCTACAACGAGAAGGGCCTCGACATGCCGTCGATCCTGGCGTGGCGCGCCGAGCACGGCAGCCTGGCCGAGTGCCGCGGGAAGTTCGAACGGCTGACGCACGACGAGATGCTCGCGCGCGAGAGCGACGTCTTCATCCCGTGCGCCGTCGCGAACGCGATCCACCTGCGCAATGCACGCAAGGTCGCGGCGAAGCTGATCATCGAGGGCGCGTACGGCTCCGTGTCGGTGCGCGCCGATCGCATCCTCGGCGAGCGCGGTATTGCGGTCGTGCCCGACATCCTGGCGTCGGGCGGCGGCGCGGTCGTGAACTACTTCGAGTGGGTGCAGAACCGCGCGGGTTACGCGTGGACGGCCGACACGGTGCAAGAGCGACTCAAGCGCTTCATGCACGACGCGTGGACGGAAGTGAGCCGGCTCGCGGATGAGGGCGACGTGCGGCTGCGCATGGCGGCGCACATGGTCGCGGTGCGTCGCGTGAGTCAGGCGGACAGGTTGCGCGGGATCTACGCGTAGGGCGCTAGTCTTTCTTCGCCGCCTTCCGCCGACTCTGCAGTTCGGCGTACGGATCGAACGGCTTCTGCACGTAGTCGGCCGGGACGTCGAACAGCCCCTCGGGCGCGGGCTTCTCCTCGACCGACACGAGCTCCTCGCGGCTGCGAATCTCCACGCCGTCCATGAGGCGCACGCGGTTCGTCAGCACCGGAATCCCCTCGAGCCGCTTCATCTCCTCCGCCAGCATTCCACCGCCGGCGCGCAGCATGGAGATCTGGTGATTCAGCGCGGCGTACTCGGCGAGATCGACCGCGAGGTCCTTCGTGGTCCACACCTCTTCCTTCGACGACGGCACTTGGCCCGTCTTGATCGACACGGTGTAGCGCCGCGTGTTCCACTCGCCGAACTTGCGGATGTCGTCGTGCGCAGTGACGGTCGCGAACGGCGCGTTCTTCTCCACCTTTTCACCGAGCTCCGACGGGAAGTACTTCCGCATCTCGAACGGCAGATCGATGACCGTCGCGATCTTGTGGCGCGCGTCGATCATGTACATCTTCCGCTGATCGAGCCGCACGACGATCGTCGACTCATCGGTCTCGAGCCGCATCCGCTGCTTGCCGATCCAGAGCACGCGCTGCCCGTCCTTGGCCGGCATCTCCGTTCCGTTCGCTTGGAAGGCGTCCGTGTGAACCGAATGGGTCAGCAGGGTCTCGGCAGGGGTCGCCGACGCGAGTCCGCAGATGGCCCCGAGGATCGAAAGGAACAGTTGGTTGCGTTTGGTCTTCATCATGTGCCGCCGGCCAAGTGTATCGGGGATCCGCATCGATGCGAATTCGCGTACGGCCGCATCCGAGCGTAGCCTGCGCGAACACGCAGCCCGGCATCGCCTGCGCGTCCGATGGCCGAAAAGAAAGTGAAAAGCCGCGGCAAGCCGGAGCCGACTCCTTCGCGCACCGCATCGAGTCCGGCGATCGGCGCCGTGAGCGACAGAGGCGCCGCCGACAAACAGGGCATTCCGGCGCGATTCGCGCTCCTCGCCGTCGCCGCGATCGCGGTGATCGCCTATGTCAACACGCTCGGGGCGGGGCTCGTGTACGACGACGCGGTGATCGTGAAGAACGAGCACATGCACGATCCATGGAGGCTCGCGGCGATCTTCGGCAGCGACTTCTACGGCGGAACGCACGCCCACGTCGACCTGTACCGCCCGTTCACCGTGTGGACGTTCGCGATAAATTGGTGGACGAACGAGCTCTTCGGCGCCGCGGGCGCGAGTCCGTTCGTGTTCCACGCCACGAACGTCGCGCTGCACGCGGCTGTGAGCGTGCTCGTGCTGCTCTGCGCCGGGGCCTTACGCATGTCGCGCAGCGCGTCGATCGCCGCCGCCGTCCTGTTCGCGGTTCACCCGCTGCACACCGAGGCCGTTGCAAACGTCTACGCGCGCTCCGAGCTCCTCGCCGCGCTGTTCGGTCTCGCGTACTTGATCTTTCACCGCAAGGGGCGCGATGCCTTGGCCGCGTTGGCGCTCTTCGGCGCGGTGTGCAGCAAGGAATCCGCGCTCGCCTTCTGGCCGCTCGCGCTGGCGCTCGACGCGTGGATGCCGGTCGGCGGGAAGCGCGTGCGGTTCGCGTTCTTCACGCTGGCTGCGCTCGGCGTCTGGTATTCGCTGCGCGTGGCCGCGCTCGCGGGCGGGTCGCACCACGTGGACGAAGCGTTCGTCGAGAACCCGCTCGTCGCGCTCGATGCGAGTGAGCGCGCATTCGCTGCGCTGGGCGTTCAGCTTCTCGCACTGCGCCTTTTCCTCTTCCCCGTCGGGCTGTCGTCGGACTACTCGTTCGATCAGATTTCGCCTGCGACGTCGCTCGGAGATCCGGCGGTCCTCGGCGCGACCCTGCTGCTCGCCGTTGCACTCGCGACGGCTTGGCTGCTGCGGCGCGCGCGTCCGTGGATCGGCGTTGGCGTGATCGGCTACGTCCTGCTGTGGATCCCCGCGAGCAATCTCTTGTTCCCGATCGGGACGATCTTCGGCGAGCGGCTCGCATACGCGCCGACGATCTTCGGCTGTGTGCTCGTGGCGGTCGTGCTCGAGTTCGCGACCGTTCGAATGGGCCGCAAGCTGTTCCTCGGCGCGACAGGAGCGATCGCGCTTGTGGCGGCCATGCTCACGCTCTCGCGGAACACCGTGTGGAAGGACGAGCGCGCGCTCTTCTTCGATCAGACGCAGACCGCACCGCGCAGCGCGAAGGCGCACTTCAACCTGGGGACGGCGCTCGCGCGCGTGGGCAACCGCCGTGGGGCAGCCGATTCGTTCGAGCGCGCGATCGCGATCCACGAACCGTATGCGCCGGCACAGTTCGCGCTCGCGAACGAGCTCTTCCTCATCGGCGACGACCTGCCGCGCGCCGAGCGGGCCTATCGAGCTGCGATCCGCGCCGACCCCGAGCTGATCGACGCGCGCGTGAACCTCGCGATCGTGCTGGTGCGCCTCGCGCGTCCGGAGGACGCGCAGTCGCTGGCGGATGAAGTGCGGCGCCTCGCACCCCGCCATCCATCGCTGCCTGCGATCGACAAGCAGATCCAGGAAGCGCGTGCGACGAAGCCGGCGTCCGGCGGGAAGTGACGGGCGCGCGAACGCGCTCCGCTACGCGAGCGGCGTCACCTGGAACGTGCCCAGCGTCTCTTCGAGGACCGACAACTCGCTCACGCCGTCCCAGTCGATGAAGCGCTGCACGGTCGTGCCGACCTTGTCGCGCGGCACGCCGTAGATCGGCGCGGGAAGTTTGCCCGCGACGAGCGCGCGCACGGCGCCGCCGAGTGCACGGCCGCGCGGTGCGCGCTTCGCGGGCGCGGCGGCTTTTTTCGGCGCGCGCGTCGCACGCTTCTTCGCGGCCGCGGGCGCGCGCCCTTTCGCTGAGGTCGTCTTGCGCTTCGCCATGTTCGCTCTCCTCCGTCAGGGCCGTCGTCAGGGAATCTGGAAGTGCTCCACGAGGCGCGCTCGCAGATCGGCGTACTGTGCGCCTTCGACCACGTTCGTCAAGCCGACGTCGGCGTGTCCCCCGGCGGCGAGCCACGCCTTGACTTCCGCGACGTGACGCGCGTCGGCTGCGAGCCACGCACTCACGCGCTCGGAGTTCGCATCGACGCCGTATTGCGTCGGCGGGAGCACCGACGTGCCACGAATCTGCGACTGCGTGGCGACCGGCGCACCGAGCATGCCGCCGTCGAGGATCGGCAGATCGAATGCGAGGTAGCCGATCACGAGAGGACGCGGGAACGTCTCGGAGAGCGACACTGAACGATCGGACGCGGAGGTGAGCTTCACACTTCCGCCGGGAGCCTGATTGAGCGCCACGCCGAGCGCCTTGTTGATCGCGCCAAGGTTCGCCTCCGTGCTCTGCGCCGCGATGTCCGTCAGCGTCACGGGCTTCGGAGCGCCCGCATCGAGCGACGCGCCACGCGCCGACGCGTCGAGCAGCGACACGTTGACCTGTCCCGCCAGGTACACGCGGTTCACGACGCGCAGGTAGTGATAGCGGAGCGTCTTGTCCTTGCCGTAACGGGCCGGTGCGTACTGAGCGAGGAACTTGCGCTGCCCGCGAGCCCACTCGTCGACCTGCACCTGCAAGCCCTGCACGCCCGTGCCGTACGTGTACGCGTCGGCGATTTGAATGGTGCCGCTCGCGTCGGCACTGTTCAGGAAACTCAGTCCGACCGGCACGGCGTGCACGGGGATCGCGAGGTTCATCCCCTCTTGGTGCGTGACGTGGAACGAGTACGACGGAAACGCCGCGCGTGGCGCTTGGAACCAGTTGTAGGCGGCGTTCGTTCCGGCGCTCGACCCGGTCTGCCACTCGCGCGGCGGAGTCGACGAGTCGCTCAGTCCATAGCCCTTGCCATAGAACGCGGCGTAGCCCGCAGGTTGAATGCGCCCGACGAGGTTCTCGAGCGGCAAGAACCCCTTCGCCTTGTACTGCGCAATCTGATCCTCGACTGGAGTGTCGACGAGGAACATGTCGCCCGGCTGAAGATCCTCCGTCAGCGGATAGACGGGGATGACTTGGCTCGCGCGGATCGAAAGACACCAATCCTTGGCGACGCGTTCGAGCTGGGTGGACTTCTGCGCCGTCGTGGCGCAAGCCGCGACGAGCGCGGCGATGACGGTGATTGCGAAGCGAGTGCGATGCATGGGTCTCTCCTTACCTCTCGCGGATCGAACGAAGGCACAGGCTAGTCCCGGCGAGCGGCGGAGAGAACGGAGTCGGTCGATTTCAGCAGCGCGTAGCCGAAACTGGCCAGAGCGCGACCGCCCCGCTCCGAGTGCGTGCTCCCGATCACAGCTCGACCGTGACGATCTCTCGCGCATCGAGCACGATCGGAACGCGCTTGATCTCAGCGCCATCCTTGTAGAGCACGGCGTGTCGCGCATCTTCCGCCGTCACGAGGGCCTGCTCGCCGATCGACTGGAGCATCACAACACCACCGCCGTATCCACCCGGCAGCGTCACCGAGCAATGTTGTCCAGTCTCGTCGAGCACGCCGAGCGCGTCGGCCGTTCGCGCCTCGTCACTCCGAATCACCACGCGGAACGGGATCTTGCGCGCAACGCTTGCCACGAGCGCGAGTGGATCGGCATCCGCCGGAATCGTCCACGCAAGCGAGCAAATCGCTTCGCCTTCGCACATGAGGAAGCTGTGCTGCCTCGGAACGCGCTCGAAGACGAACTCCCCCAGCGCGCCGGTGAGCACGGACTCGCGAGTCAGCGTCCACAGTCCGCCCGTGCACCGGAGTCCTACTTTCACGGTCAGTTGCACGCCGCTGAGAGGAGTTCCGTCGCGCGCCACGACGCGACCG
Organism: Planctomycetota bacterium; assembly: GCA_031363505.1. Lineage (GTDB taxonomy): Bacteria > Planctomycetota > UBA1135 > UBA1135 > JANLUN01. Next base: position 12,461 of record JANLUN010000209.1, read on the forward strand.
CGGAGCATCGGCGACAGGGAATCGTCGGGAACTCGGATGCTCACGTCGTCCGCACCGGCGCGCACCGGATCACTCGTCAACAACACGAGCGACGTGGGATCCCAGATGCGGAGCACGTACGTCTCGTCTCGCAGCCCGCCGACGTGAAACCGGCCGGCGGCGTCGGTCGTCACACCCTCAGCAGCGGACGCGACGAGCTCTTCGACATAGGTCGGCGGAATTCGATGGCGTGTCGCTTCCAGCCCCGACGCGAGCGCAACGACCCAACCGGCAGCGGGCTCTCCGTCGACATGCTGAACCGTGCCCTCGATCGACAACGCTTCCGGTCCGAGGACGAGTCGAATCTCTTCGGACGAACGTGATCGATCGCGAAGACTCTCGCCGAAGTCCGCGATGACGGCTGGCTGGACGCCCGCATGAAAGGCGATGAGCGGCGCGTCTTCGTAGTCCTCGTGCACGAGGAGCCGAAACCGACCGTCGGCGCCGGCTCGAGTCTCGTTGTTCTCGCCCAGGCGAACGGAACTCCCAGGCGCGGGCGATCCATCCGCGTACACGACGATGCCGCCGATGCTGTGGACGGCCAACTTCGTTTCGTCGAGTTGGATGACGAGATCTTCGACGGACTGCGTCGGCACAGGGATCTCCGTCGCGCCGTGCGTGGCATGGCGCACTTGGAGCGTGATCCCTGGCGCCGTCGGAACCTGTGCGATGGAGAAGTGGCCGTCTGCTCCGGAGATCGCGGCGCGCATGTCGATCGATGCCGCATCCAGCCCAGCCGGTGCGCGCGCAAGGACGCTGGCATCGAATTGCAGCCAGATGCGCGTCTCGTTCAGCGGCGTGAACGCCGCATCGACAACGGTGCCCGAGACATCGACCGCGGGCGCGACCACGATGAATGCCGTGCCTTCCCCTCCGCCCTTCACATAGTGGACAAGCAGTGTGACGAACGTGTCGCCAACGGCGACGAGGCACGAGCCGATCGGCACTGTGACCTGGAATCCTCCATCGGGACCGGTCCACGCGATGGGAGTCGCGCTCGATCCTCGCATCGCGATCGCAGCACCCGACTGCGGCGCGCCCTTTAGATCGATCACACGACCATGCACCAGCGCTGATGGCGCGTTGAACTCGTACTTCGTGACGTCGTGCGCGGACCTGCTCACGGGCTCTTGGAAACGCGACGTCCTCTCGACTTGTCCGAGCACGTCTCCGCCCTCGAGCAGCCCGTCAGCGGGCTCGAAGTGCACGATCTCGTCGGTAGCCGCTGCACTCCTCGACACTTCGTCCGGCTGGTTCGACGTTCGACCATTCCGAACGAGTGCAAACACACCGCCGAGGACAAGGAGCGCCAGGCCTATGGGAAGGAGTCGGTTCATCTGCGACGCGTCACCGAACGTCTCGCCCCGCTCGCGACCGCCACACGTCCCACGCGAAGCGCGCGGCGACGAACGCGAGCGTGAGACCGAGCAATCGCTGCGCGACGCTCGACACGCCGGGCACGTGCACGAGCATCACGCCGAGATAGCCGCCCGCGACGGCGCCCGCCGCGAACCACGCTGCCGTCGGCACGTGCACGTGGCGATCTCGGCGGTAGAGCCACACCGATTGCCAACTCGCGAACACCGACATCGCCATGCTCGTCGCGCGTGCCGCCAAGTAACCGAGCGCGGGGAATCCGAGGAACAACGCCGGAACGGCGATGAGCCCGCCGCCGATCCCGAGCAGCGGCGCGACGAATCCGGCCACGAAACCGATCGCGGCGATCGCGACGACGGTGATCGCATCGAACTCGAACACGCCGGACCCGGCGCGATCCGCGGCGCCTCCGGGAGTGAAATCGAACAGCACCTCGACCGCCACGATCGTGAGCACGACGCAGAAGATGCGCTTCAACGCGATCGTCTCGAGCCCGCGCGAAACCCGGTATCCCAGTTGGGTACCGATGAAGCTCGTCGCGACCAAAATTCCGACGACTCTCCATTCGATCGCGGAGTCGGCGTGAAGCATCTCGGCGAGCGTCGCGCTCGACGTCGAGGATGCGACGAGGATGAGCGAATTGCTGATCGCCATCTTCAACGGCATGCCGAACCCGTAGTGCAGGATCGGAACCGCGAAGATGCCGCCCCCTACGCCGCACGCGCTGCTCCACGTGCCGACGACGACGCCGAGCACGCACAGCCACACCGCACGCGCGCCGGTCAATGTTTGCGTTCGCACCGCCGGATCGGCAGCAGCACGGGGCTCGCTCATCGCGGGCGCGTGCCGTCCTGCGCGAGCCGCGCCGCGAGCTCGCGCGTCGAATGCTCCTTGGCGTCGCCGCAGATCGCGATCTCGATCCCGAGCTCGCGGTCGATCGCGGCCTCGGGCACCGTGTCCGCGGTGTAGTCCGTGCCCTTCGCGTGCACGTCCGGTCGCAGCACGCGCAGCGTCGTCGACAATTCGAGCTCGTCGAAGCTCGTGACGGCGTCGACGCACGCGAACGCGGCGATGATCTCCGCGCGCTCGGCGAACGGAACGAGCGGCCGGCCGGCGCCTTTCAGGCTGCGCACGGCGTCGTCCGTGTTCAGCGCCACGATCAGGTAGTCGCCGTGCGCGCGCGCGTCCTCGAGGTATCGCACGTGGCCGACATGGACGAGATCGAAACAACCGTTCGCGAGCACGACACGTCGAACGGTGCCGCTCGCACGCAGCTTCGCGACATGCCGCGCGAGCTCGCTGCGATCCCATAGTTCGCGTTGCACCACAGGCTCCGGAAGCAGGGTCACGCGCGCGAACGCGCCGCCAAGAGCGCCGGCCGCGGCGCGGTCTCGAGCGCATCGCGCAGCTCGCTCGCGCTGCACACCGCCGCACCGCTCTCCATCACCACGACGCCCGACGCCGCGTTGGCGAGGACCATCGCGTCTTCGGCGGCGAGCCCCGCCGCGAGCGTCCGCGTGAACACCGCCGCCGCCGTGTCACCGGCGCCGCTGACGTCCGTGATCTCGTCCGTTCCCGACGCGTCGACCGCGATGCCTTCCTCGGGCAGATCGATTCCGAAGAGCGCCATGCCGAGGTTGCCGCGCGTCACGAGGACATGCCGCGCCCGCGCGCGCTCGCGAATCTCCTGCGCAGCGCGACGGAGGATCGCCAGGTTGTCGAGATCAGCTGCGAGCGTATGGCTGAAGCGCCCGAGCTCCTCG
>JANLUN010000160.1:0-1620 GCA_031363505.1 Planctomycetota bacterium
GGCCACGCGGCGCCTGCGCCCGCTGCTGTCGCCGCGCCGGTCGCGGCGGCTGCGCCCGCGCTGGTCGGTGCCGGAGTCGCGGCGAACGGCTCGGCAACCGCCGCCGGCAACGAACGCGTGCTCGCCGTGCCGAGCGCGCGCCGCGTCGCGCGCGAGCTCGGCGTGAACCTCGGTCAAGTCGCCGGGTCCGGCCGCCACGGCATCGTGCGCCGCGCGGACGTCGAAGCCCACGCGAAGGGCGCTGCCACGGCTCCGCGGACGGCTTCCTCCTCACCCGCTGCCGCACAGGCTCCCGCCTCCGGCGCTCCGGCGCGTCCCGCCGCCGCGCCGCTGTCGTTTGCTCCCGGCGAGCGCGAGTCGCGCATCCCGTTCCGCGGCGTGCGTCGCAAGATCTCCGAGGCGATGGTGCGCTCGAAGTTCACCGCGCCGCACTTCACGGTCGTCGAGGAAGTCGACGTGACCGAGCTCGTGCGCACGCGCGAGCAGGCGAAGATCATCGGCGCCGAGCAGGGCGTCAAGGTCACCTTCATGCCGTTCATCATGAAGGCGACCGCGCTCGCGCTCGCGAAGTATCCCGAGCTCAACGGACATCTCGACGAAGCCGCGCAGGAGCTCGTCACGTATCAGTACGTGAACCTCGGCATCGCGATGGACACGCCGAACGGGCTCATCGTGCCGGTCGTGAAAGAAGTGCAGGCGAAGGGAATTTTGCAACTCGCGAGCGAGCTGAACGAGCTCGCCGAGCGCACGCGCGCGGGCAAGGTGAAGCCCGAGGAGCTCAAGGGCAGCACGTTCTCGATCACGAACGCCGGCAACATCGGCGGCATCCTCGCGACGCCGATCATCAACTTCCCCGACATCGCGATCCTCGGCGTGCACCGCATCATGAAGAAGCCCGGCGTCGTCGAGACGCCGCAAGGCGACAAGATCGAAGTGCGCCAGTACATGAACTTCTCGTGCAGCGTCGACCATCGTTTGGCGGACGGCGCGAGCGGCGCGCGGTTCCTCGTGTACATCAAGAAGCTGCTCGAGAACCCCGGGCTCTTGGCGCTGTGAAACCCGAGCGGACGCGAACTCTGCGAGACGCGTCCGAGCTGAAGTACGGTACGGACGAATGACTCCTGCGCATGACACGTTGCAGCGCGGCACGTCGGCCGCGGCGACGCCTGAACTCGACGCTGTCGCGCAACGCGATCTCCTGCGTCACATGCTGCGCATCCGCTGCCTCGATGAGCGCATGCTCAAGCTGCAGCGCTCCGGGCGCGTCGGCTTCGTCGGTTCGGCGCGAGGACTCGAAGCCGCGCTGATCGGTTCGTCGTACGCGCTCGACAAGCGCGACTGGCTCTGGTCGGGATTGCGCGAAGGCGGCGCGGCGCTGATGCGCGGGCTGCCGCTCGCGGAGTACATCGCGCAGATGTACTGCAACTCGAACGACACGGCCAAGGGCCGCCAGATGTGCAATCACTTCCAGCACAAAGGCAGCCACTACCCGAGCTGGTCGTCGGTGATCGGCACGCAGATTCCGCACGGCGTCGGCGCCGCGTACGCGGCGAATGTTCGCGAGTAAGACGAAGTGGACGCGATCTAATTAGGCGACGGCGCGACGAGCAAGAACGGGAT
>JANLUN010000165.1:0-2861 GCA_031363505.1 Planctomycetota bacterium
GGTCGGCGGGAGCGACGGAGTAGGGGCCATTCGTCACGCTCGCGTCTCCAAGCGAGAGCGGTGTCGTGCCAAAGACGCCCGGGCTGGTCTGGAAGAAGACGGTGAGCGTGTCGCTGCCAATGTTCGCCGAGACGAGATCGAGATCCCCGTCACCGTCGAGGTCGGCGGGAGCGACGGAGAAGGGGCCATCCGTCACGCTCGCGTTTCCAAGCGAGATGGGTGTCGTGCCAAAGACGCCCGGGCTGGTCTGGAAGAAGACGGTGAGCGTGTCGCTGTGCATGTCCGCTGAGACGAGATCAAGATCGCCGTCGCCGTCGAGGTCGGCGGATGCGACGCACACTGGCAAATCCAGCACGTCCGGTACCCCCACGACGACGGGAGCGGTATCGAGCGCCGCGCGGATTCGCTTGGCGCCTTCTGTGGCTCCGTCAACGCCCTTCTCGGAGTCCATCGGCGTGGCACGAATCAAAACGATGCCACCTTCCTCCGCGTCCGCACTGTTCCAGAGGAAGTATCCGCGCGTGCCCGCTGCGCTGGCCTTCGACACCGTGGGAGCCGCCGCGATTCGAAACTCCTGCAGCGACGAAATCTCCGGTGTGAATGGCTGCGTCACGTGCGCGATCTGTCGAGCCGTCTCGAAATCTTCGATCGTTCGCCGCTGCTCGACGCCACCGCCGACAGCGAGCTCGTTCTGGCTCGTCAATGCCACGACGATCACGCCATCGCGTCCCGTCGCGAGTGCTTCACCGCCGTCCGGATCGATGGAAGCCGGCAGAGTCGCCCCGATCTGGAACGCGAGATTCTCGCCGGCTCCGCCAATGTTGATCGCCTCGAGTTGCCGACTCGGATCGAACGCGTCGCGTTGCGTGATCGCCATCAAGCGCGTGCCGGATCGATCGAGCGCCAGTGAGCTTGGCCGATTGAATGCGCGAGCGAACACGTCGTCTAGAACCGCGACCGGCTTCGCGACAATCGGCAGCACTTCCAGCGTGTCGAGCCTGATCGAGAGGATCTGCCCAACTCCGTCGTCCGTCTCCGCATCGCGCTCGGCGAGGTAGATCCGATTCACATCGAGCGGATCGACCACCAGTCCCCACGGCGTCGCGAGATCATAGAGGAGCGTGACGGCCGTCGGATTCATCGCATCGCACCAATCGATGCGAACGAGCGAGCTCGCCCCCGTGATCAACGCCGCGTGCGATCCGAGCGCCGCGATTCCGCGCACTCGTCCAGATTCGGTCGCACCTGGATCCGCGAGCACAAGTGACCTCGCGCCACTCTTCAGATCGACGTGCGACACTTGCCACCCGCCCGCGACGTCCGATGCGACTAGCACCGATCGCTCATCTCTCGTGAGACTCATCGCATCGGGCTCTCCCGGCGCCGAGGTCACGAGCTCGCGCGTCACGACTCCCGTCGCGAGATCGATCTGGCGCAAGCGCCAGGACCCACGTCCCGCGCGATCGAGAACGAGCGCTTCGATTCCATCACCGACAGGCAGCGCCCCGACGGGATGATCCAGTGGATTGCTCGCCCACTTCGACGCCATGGGCGTGAGCACGTTCGGCGGACGCAGGATCTCAATCTCGCGCCCGACGATTCCGTGCGCAAGGATCGAGGACGCCGTCGTCGCGAGCTCCGGTAGACGCACCGATGTCGCATCGATCGGCACGACGCGTCCCTCGACCCACGTCGGGTACTCCGAGCAGATGTGCAACGCCTGACGCTGAATCGGATCAGCGAGCACCGCGCGGATCTCCGCCGGCGTGTCCGGCAGCGGCGGGAAGCTCTCGTCCGGATGCCGCCACTGAAACACGACTTCCACTTCGTCGGACTCATCGTCGCGGACGGTGTACGGAATCGGGATTCCGGCTCGCTCGTCTGGATTGAGCAGCAAGAGATCACCGGCCACTGTCGCGATCGGTTCCGCGTTGTTGTCGACGCGAAACACCGGCGTTGCGATCGTCGCGCCCGCGACGACCTCATCCCGCGCCGTGAACCGCACGCGCACGTCGCGCTCGAGCTCCGCAAGGTCCGTGTCGGTGTCCCAGAAGAAGACGAAGTCCGCGCCGGCTGTCGTCGTTTCGACGCCGGGAAAAGCCAGCGCAGGTGTCGGGTCGCGCGGGTGCAAACCACCCGGCCGTGCGAGGCGCCAGCCGAGATCGGGCTGGTCTCCGACGATGTCGAACTCGACTTCGATCGAGACGGTGTCGCTCGACGAGTCCGACACGGAGAACTCCAGCGGAGCGACGCCGGCGACCTCCGCTGCGAACGGGAGCGGGTCGTGCACCTCGGGCGGGTCGTTCCCCAAACCAAAGTCGTCGTTCGCACCGAGCACGATCTCTTGCTGTCCGTTCTCGAGCGCTGCGATCACGCGCACGCCATCGACGAAGCTGCCGTCGTCGGGCAGCGCTGGCTCGGCGGCGAAGTTCCACGGCAGCACGTGTTCGACGCCGTCGCTGCTCGTGGACAGCGTCGCCGGGTTGCGATCGATCTGCGTGATCGGTTCGCGCGCTTGGCCAGGCAGTTGGAAGAAGAATTGGACGTCGGCCGGATTACTCTCGAGATCCGCCAGCACGAAGCGCACGCGCGCTTGCTCGGGGAGCTTGGGGTCCAGGACCGTCAAGCTGCTCAAGGAAGGCGGTGCGTTGCCGCTACCGCCGCTGCCACCACCCCCTGAAACTGCGGCGGCGGTGCCGGCGCCGCAGCCGGTGAGCAAAGCCATCGCGAGCAGCGCCAAGTTGGAACGGTGAGCACTTCGTTTCGACATTGGTGTGGGCTCGAACGGGAACCATCGGCCTGATCTATTCCTATCAGCGTAACACCAGCTCGCGCGGCGGGTGGTCGGCGGAGCGCTGCGG
>JANLUN010000168.1:0-3399 GCA_031363505.1 Planctomycetota bacterium
GTCGTGTTCGCGAGCTGCGTGCCCTCGCACCAGATGCCGGGCGTGCCGTTCGTGATCTGCCCGCCGGAGAGTTGGACTCCGGACGGATTGAACTCCGTGAAGAACCCGTTGCCGTCGTTGAGGAAGAGGCGCGTCGGCACCTGACCGCCGAACGCTCCGCCGTAGCTCGAGTGCACGAGGTCGATGTCGCCGTCGTTGTCGAGGTCGCCGAAGTCGCAGTCGCACGACCAATCGCGGAAGCCGCCCGAGCCGAGCACGGCGCCGGGTGCGATCGACGATCCGGGCGTGCCGAGTCCGACCCAGCGCGCCGCGGTTTCATCGACGTAGAACCCGATCGACCCCGAGGTCGGACCGTTGTTCCTCCACCACAGGTTCGACTGCGAGAGGATCTGCGACGTGTTCGAGAGGTAGAGGTCGACGTCGCTGTCGCCATCGAAGTCGACGAACTCGATGTCGCGACTCTGGTGGAGCACCGCCGGGCAACGCGCCGCGGTCACGTCGGTGAAGAAGCCGATCGTTCCCACTTGGAGGAAGCCTTGATTGAGCCAGATGCGGCTCTGGTCTTGATCGGTGTCGCCGCCGTCCGCGAACGCCGCGTCCCAGTCGCCGTCGAGGTCGATGTCCGCGAAATCGACGTTCTCGGTGTTCGAGTCGTTGAACGGGCTCCCGCTGGGGATCTGCGCGCTGTTCTTTTGGAACTGCGCGTGCGCGGTCCCGGCGCACACGAAGACCGTGCCGGCGATCCAAAGGCTGCAACGCTGCACAGGTGACATGAGCTTCTGCGGACGGCTCCGGGGCCGGTCTGCCCCCCAAAGCAGACCTTTCGAGGGCAGTATACCCCTCCGAGTTCCGTGCCCTTTGCGGCGAGTGGGCATGGCTGCCGGGAAGCCTCGCTTCCCTTCGCCCAGCAGCCCGGAACGACCACAGAAAAATCGTCCGGGGTGCAGAAGGCGCGTGCTTCAGCGGCGCCCGCGTCACCGGTCAGGGCCAGCTGAGCTGAACTCCGTTCGACCAGTTGGCCGTCGCGCCCGTGCAGAAGTTCGGCGCGGCGTTGCGGTAGAAGAGTTGGTAGTACGCCGTCTGCCCCGGCGCCTGCGCGCTCGCGACCGCGATCGGCGTGGGCTGGAGAGAGTTCGGCAAAGTCCACGTGCCGAGCGGCGCGCCGCCGGTCGCGGCGTTGTGCGCGCCGAATCGCAGGAGCGCGCCGGACACGCACAGGACTCCGTCCGCGTTCGCCGCACCCGCGGGGTTCGTCGCGTCACCTTTGAGCATCAGCGCGAACGCGGCGTAGTTCCCGCCGACGACGCACGTGAATTGGACCGTGTCCGGCGATGTCGATCCGCTCGCGGCGAGGATGGCGCCGCCGAGGTCGAACGAGTTCGCGCAGCCGTGACCCGGCGCACCGCTTGGCGAAGGCACGGTGTTCGGCAAAGCACACGGGCACGGCGTCGGGAGCGAGCCGTCGCCGGAGCAGAACGACGTCGGATCGTTGCTCGTGTAGGTCTTCGTCGACGAGACGCCGGTGTTGCCGTATTGATCAGCGGACTCGACGTGGTACGCGATCGTTCCCACCAAGTTGCCCGGGATCTCGCCGCGGAACACCTGTCCCTGCGAGCTTTGCATCGGAAGGGTCTGCACCGGCCCGCCGTTCACCGTGAACTTGAGCACGGTCGGGTGATACCAGGTGATGTAGTAGCTGGCATTGCTGTACACGTGCGCGCGTATCACCGTCGGAGCGGGCCCAGCGGAACGATTCGGCGCTTGCTCGACGTGGGGAATCGAAGGCGCGAACGTGTCGTTCGCCGACGTCGTGTTCTGCAGGTACCACTCGGCCTGCGTGCCGTCGTTCGCGACGAACACGTCCGAGTCGCCGTCGTTGTCGACGTCCGCCATGTCGGCATCGAGCGACGTCGTGCCGTCGGGCGGCAGTGCCACTCCGGTGGGGATGAGCGAGTAGGTCCCCGACCCGTTGTTCTCGTAGAGCCGCTCCTGACCGGAGAAGTTCGCGATGTAGAGGTCGAGGTCGCCGGCGTTGGCGTAGTCGATGAAGTCGCCTTCGTTGTCGTCCGAACTCGAGCCAGGAAGTTGCACGACGTTGCGGAACACGCCCGCGCCGTTGTTGGTCATGACGACGTCGGTCAGGCCCTGCCAATTGAGACCGTAGATGTCCCAATCGCCGTCGCCGTCCATGTCCCCCATCTCCTGCTCGTAGTGGCCGCCGCCGGTCGAGTACCCGGGCGGGAACGCGCTCCCGGTCACGTCGCGGAAGAACGTGATCACGCCGCCGTTCTCCGCCATGCGATTGATGAACATGCGCGGAAGCTCCTGACGCGCGCCGTGCAGGATGTCGAGGTCGAAGTCGCCGTCGATGTCGCCCACGTCGATGTCGAGCGCGGTCGACGCGATGTCGCAGTTCACACCGGTCGCGTTCGTCGTGTTCGCCGACTGCGTGCCCTCGCACCACAGGCCCGGATTTCCGTTGACGATGTTCTGTCCCCCGAGCTGGAAGCCCGACGGGTTGAACTCGCTGAACACTCCCGAGCCGGTGTTCAGGAAGAGACGCGTCGGAACTTGACCGCCGAAAGCGCCGCCATAGGTGGAGTGCACGAGGTCGATGTCCCCGTCGTTGTCGAGGTCACCGAAGTCGCAGTCGCACGACCAATCCGTGAAGCCGCCGCCGCCCAGCACCATTCCGGATGCGATCGACGAGCCCGCTCCGCCGAGTCCTGACCAGCGCGTCGACGTCTCGTCGACGAAGAATCCGATCGTCGCGAGCGCCGGACCGTTGTTGCGCCACCAGCGGTTCGCCTGGTTGATGATCTGCGACGTGTTCGAGATGTACGTGTCGATGTCGCCGTCGCCATCGAAGTCGACGAATTCGACGTCGCGCGTCTGGTCGAGCACAGCCGGCAGCTGCGTCGCCGTCACATTGGTGAACACGCCGACCGTCCCGCCTTGCGCTCCGCCGTTGTTCCTCCACAGAACGTCTTGCTCTTGCCCGGCGTCGCCGCCGTTCCCGAACAGCGCATCCCAGTCGCCGTCGTTGTCGACGTCGCCGAAGTCGACGTTCTCGGTGCGACTCGCCGACGGAGGAACGTCGGTCGTGTTGTGGACGAACTGTTGCGCGGTCGCTTGAACGCTGAGCGCGACGATTCCGAGCGCGACCGATCCCGCGAGGCTGTATGGCGTGTGGTGTGTCATGGCGGCTCCTGAGTTCCGACATCCAAGATTGTCCGTTCACGGTCGATGGCCGCGAGCCCCTGCGAAGGATTTTCGCGCGCTCGGAGCTTCGATCGCGTGCGCGCGGGACTGAAGCTCGCACAGCGCACGACGTTCGAGCCAATACGAAATGAGGCGGCGTCCCGATCAAGGGACGCCGCCTCGTGCATTTCACACCTC
>JANLUN010000173.1:0-11028 GCA_031363505.1 Planctomycetota bacterium
CGGCCGCTCTTTCGACCCAAGTCGACGAGCGCGCGCACGACCAGCGAAAGCTCGTTCGCAACTTCGCGGTGGGCGACCACGTGCTCGTATCCGGCCGAGACGGTGTAGACGAGGACGCGCTTCTTCGCCGGCGCCGGATCCTCGATGGAGGTGCCGACGACGGCGGCGAACGCACACACGAGGCTCGCTGCGATCATACGCGGATCAACGGTCGGGAACGGTCGAGCCCACGACGAACGCCGCCAGTGCGCGGAGTGCATCGGTGGACGTGAAGAGCCCGAGCAGCTTGCCATCGCGCGACACGACCGTCGAGCCGATCTTGCGATCAGCCATCTCGGTCGCGACTCGATAGACCGGCTCTTCCGGATCCGCCGTGAAGACTTCGCGGACCATCGCTTCTTCGACCGCCACCTGCGCCGGGTCGATGTCCTTGAGGGTTTCGATGAGATAGACGTCGCGCTGGCTGATGAGCCCGACGACTTTGCCCTTCGACACGACCGGAAGATGCCGGATCGAGTGCAAGCGCATCAACCGCGAAGCCTCTGCGATCGTCCGCTCCGGCTCGATCACGACCAGGACCGACGACATGTAGTGTTGGATCGGGATCGCGACGTGCGACATGGGAGTCATGGTAACCCTCGACGTGTGCGGCATCGGTTTCAGGTGAGGAACTGTCGCTCCGGGTGCCGGATCGCCCAGACCGGCTTGTCGCAACGCTTGAGCACCGTGTAGGCCACGTTCCCCAGCAGCGCCGCTGCGAAGCCCGTACGCCCGTGAGTGCCGAGCGCGACGAGATCGCACGAGCGCGACAAGTCGAGGATCGTTTCGATCGGCTCGCCGTCCAGGAAGTCCGCTTGATGCGGAACTCCGCGCCAGTCGAACTCAGCCATCGCCTTCTCGAACTCCGTCAGCCGTTCGCGCCTGACTCCCTCGATCACGTAATCCCCGCCGTAGTCCGGATAGTCCGGCCAGGTCGGGACCATGTACGCCACCGTTCGAAACACTTGCACCGCGCGCACGCTCGCGCCGATCACTTTCGCGAGCGCGCATGCCTGCGAGAGCGCGAGCAGACTGTCGGGCGACAGATCGACGGGCGCGAGAATGCGCTGGATCGGCTGCACCGGCTGCGTCTGCACCCAGACTCCCTTCGGCGCTTTCGCGAGCACCGCGCGCACCGTGCTGCCGAAGTCCATCATTCCGCGACGGCGATGCGTTCCGAGCATGATGAGGTCGGCGTCGACCCGCTGAGCCTCGTCGAGGATCACCTTCGCCGCCGGACCGGCGATCACGCGCACGAGATCGCGCGCGGACTCGCCCTCGTATTTCAGGTCGGCGATCACGCGCTCGACGTGCGCGGTCGCAGCCTTCCAAGCAGTCGTCACCAGCCCCGCGTTCTTCGCGGCGACGCGTGGATCTTCGACGTACTCCCAGTGCGGCAGCGCGGAGCCGACCGCGTGAACGACCTCGACCTCGGCGCCGAGTTTGCGCGCCAGGTCCAGCGCTGCGCGCAGCGCGTGGTCCGCCAAACCTTCGGCGTCGATCGCGACGACGATGTGTTTGAGATCAGCAGAAGTCGACGTGCGCGGAGCTCTGGCCGCCTTGTGTTCTGTAGCCATGCCGTGAGGCTATGCCGCTCGGGCGGAGCGCTCCATCGGTCGAAGTGGGTAGACGAGCGGGTGCCAAGGGAGCAGCGCGCGAAGGGCGAGGCTAGGTCAAGAATCGGCGTCCGGGCCGCCGCATCGCCAGCACCGCGATCCGCGCTTGCCGCAGCACGGAGTAGGTGACGTTTCCAAGCAGCACGCCGGAGAGGCCGGTGTGCCCATGCGTCCCCATCGCGATCAAGTCGTGCCCGTCCTGCTGACGCAAGATCTCTTCGGCAGGATCGCCATCGGTGAAGCGCGCCTCGTGCGCGACGCCGCGCCAGTCGAACGTCGAAACGGCGCGATCGAACTCTTCACCGCTCGAACGCCGCAGTGCATCGACGGCGTACATCGGTCCGGAGATCGGCGTGTCGGGGATCCCACCGCCGAACTGTGGCACGGTGAACGCGCTCATCACCGTGATGCTCGCGCCGAACGCGTGCGCGAGGTCACGCGCGCGCGCCAGCGCCAGCAGGCTGTCCTCCGAGTGATCGATCGGAACGAGCACGCGGCGAATCGGCCGCGGAGGTTCCACTTGCACCCACACCGCGGCCGGCGCGCCGGCCAGAACGCCGCGCGCAGTGCTACCGAAGTCGAAGAGGCCGCGCTTGTGATGCGAGCCCAGCACGACGAGCTCGGCGCCCGTGGACTTCACTTCGTCGAGGATGATCTGCGCCGGCGGGCCGCTCACGACGCGAAGCTCCTCGGCTGCGATCGACTTGGGGATGCCCAGTTCCGCCGGCGCGCTCGCGAGCGACGCGGACAAGCGGCTCACGATCGCGGCACCGGCGGCCTCGGTGCCCGCAGACCACTCAGGCATCGCCGCGTCGCGGCCCCAGAACAGCGGCGCGACCGGGAACGCGTGCACGAACCGCACACGCGCGCCGAAGCGCTGACCCAGCCACAGCGCCGTTCGAACGGCATGGTCCGCTCGTCCGTCGGAATCGACGCCGACGACGATGACGCGCGGAAGTTTCGAATCGACGGTCTGTGTGTTCGGCATTGAGTACCGCGATGAATTGTCCAAACTAGCACCGCGATGTGTCAACGAATCAAACGCGCCACGCTCCTGGGCATGGCGTCGGGCGAGCGAGCTCCCGGCGCGGTGACGTCATGAGCTCGGCCGAGATCCTCGCCGACCTACGGCAGTTGCCCTACTTCAAGAACCTGCCGCCCGATCTGCTCGAACGCATCGCGGCGGGTTCGCTCGTGCGCAAGTTCGCTTCGGGCGAGACGATCTTTCATCAGGGGGAGGCGGCGCGCGCGCTGTTCGTCGTTCGCATCGGCGGTGTGCGCATCTACCGCGTGTCGAGCGATGGTCACGAGCAGGTGTTGCACCACATGCGCGCGGGTCAAAGCTTCGGTGAAGCTGCCGTGCTCTCCTTCCATCGCTTTCCGGCTCACGCGACAGCGGTCGAGGAAGGAACGGAGCTCGTGGAGATCAGCGCGCAGTCCTTCCTGCAGGTGTTTCGCGAAGATCCACGGCTCTCGGCGGCGATGGTGAGCTCCCTGTGCGTGTGGCTGCACGGCCTCGCGGAACGCGTCGAAGAGCTCTCGGTGCCCAACGCCGGGGCGCGTCTTGCGCGCTATCTCCTGCGGCAGCCGGCGCGAGGCCGCGCTGATCCGCTCGTGATCGAGCTCGCGATGGCGAAGAAGGAACTCGCTGCGCATCTCGCGATCGTGCCGGAGACACTCTCGCGCCTGCTGCGCAAGTGGCAAGACGAGGGCGTCGTGCAGTCGGATGGACGGACTCTACAGGTCCTGGACAGCCGAAAGCTGTCAGCTCTTGCGGAGTGCGGCTCGGGCGCAGGCTCCTAGCGCTTCGCCACCGGCCCGCGGATCACCGACTGGAGCACGCCTTCAGGTGATACGACCAGCGTGGTCGGTATCGGCAGCCGCTCGAGGTCCACGATCTCGCCCAAGTCGATGCCAGTTCCTGCGCCCGGATCGCTGGAGAGGAAGTAGCTCGAGTAATTGCCACCGCGCTCGCGCAGCAGTTCTGCGGCTGCTTCGCGGCGACCGGCTTCGTCGACGCAGATGCCGACCACGACCGCCTTGGAGGATGCGTGGATCGACTGCAAGTCGGGGATCTCGGCAACGCACGGCGCGCAATACGTGGCCCAGAAGTTTAGGTACACCGACCGACCGTTCCCCAGCGTCGCGAGGTCGATCGTCGCAGCCTTGCCGGCGGAGTCGACCGCCCGCAGCACCGGGACGCGCGCTCCGACTCGGATCTTCAGGCCCATAGGAAGCGGATCTCGAAACCGCGCTGTGCGAGCGGCGAACGACTCGGCTTTGCCACTGCCCTCCACGAGCAGAACGCGCGCTCCAGCTGCGAGGTCCGCGAACGTCTCGACCGCACCGCTCGGCCAGTGCACCTCGGCGGTCGCCTGCTCGGCTTGGCCGAGTCCGAACACGAGCTCCGGTACCTGACAAGCGGAGAAGCCCCAGCCACGCGACATCACTTGTGCGACCGGTCCGCGTGGGCCTTGCAGCGTGACCGTCGCGCCGATCGCCTCGTGCTGGGAGCGCGTGGCTCGCAGGCGAATCTTCACGAACGAACCGTGCGCGAGGCCGATCTCGTTGCGATAGAGCGCGTGACGCTCGCGTTGCAGGTTGTTCACGAACAGGTCGACGTCGCCGTCGTCGTCGAAATCGGCCGCGATCGCCGCGCGACCGTCGTTGGGCGAATCGCAGCCGGAGAGATTCGACAGGTCGGCGAAGGTCGCATCGCCGCGATTGAACCACAGCTTGTCGCGCTCGTAGCCGCTGAACGAACGACCCTCGGCGAACATCTGCTGGTCGTGGAATCGCCGGTACCCCGTATTGCCCACGCTTTCGCGCGCGAACACCGGCGTGTTCGGCTCACCCTCGACTGAGGACGCCACCACGTGGCGCCAGTACGTGCTTCATGTGTCGTGCGCCAAGTCGCCGGTCACGAAGCCGTTCGCGCAGAAAATGTCCAGCGTGCCGTCGAGGTCGAAGTCGGCCAACGCCGGCGACCAGGCCCAAGCAGCGGAGATCCCTCCCGACGCTGAGGGCAGAGCGCGGAACTTGCCGTCGCCCGTGGCGAGAAGAATCGTGTTCCCGGCGGCGAGCTTGAGCAGCTCGGCATAGCGCGCGGGCTCGATCGCACCTTGCAGACGCTTGAGGATGCGGTTGCCGGCCGTGGACGACATGTTCGCGGCGTACACGTCCAAGCGCCCGTCCTGATCGAGATCACCCCACGCGATCCCCATCCCGTTTCCGCGATCGATCGCTCCGACGCTCGCGGCCACGTCCGTGAAGGTGCCATCCCCATTGTTGCGAAACAGCTCTTTCGAACCGTAGTCGTTGGCCACGAAAAGATCGAGGTCGCCATCCCGATCGAAGTCCGCGGCAGCGGAAGCGTACGCCCAGCGATTGCTCCGCACGCCGGCCTGCGCAGCCACGTCGCGGAAGCTCTTGCCGCCGAGGTTTCGGAAGAGTGCGTTCGGCGCTCCGTTGGTGGCTTCGATCCAGCTGTTGTTGTGCTCGGCTTCCACCCTCCCGTAGCCACACGCGAACAGATCGACGAAACCGTCGCGGTCGTAGTCGAATGCGGTCAGCGTGTACGCGACGAAAGGCTCGGTGAACCCGAACTCGGCGCCGGCTGCTCGGAACTTGCCTTCCCCCACGTTCACGTAGAGTTGGATCGTGTTTCCACCGAGCTTCCCGTCGGGCAAGCGCCAGCCGACGTGGCCGACGACGAGATCCTGGTCTCCGTCGTTGTCGAAGTCGAAGAACACCGCGCCGGTGCCGCCCCCGGGTGCGGCAACTCCGCGCGCCTCGGCTTCCTCGGCATACGTCCCGTCTCCAAGAGCGCGATAGAGGTAGTTGCGGTTCGGCGCGCAGGCGAAGAGATCGAAACGCCCATCGCCATCGAAGTCGCCTGAAGCCGCCCCGTTCCACGCGAAACTCGTATTGCCCGGTTTCCCGAAGCGTGTCCCGACGAGCGCCACGCCGGTCGAGGTTGCAACATCCGTGAACAAGGGCCCTGCGGCGCGCACGTCCTGATCGAGGGACTCGAGCGCGAAGCGGTCCACGCACCAGCGCCCTTCCAGCATCACGACGCGCGCGTTGGCCCAGCCCGTGATCGAGATCGGCGAGCCGTCGGCGCGCACTCCAAGCGTCTCCAGATACAAGCGCGCCTTGCCCCAACGCTCGTCTCCTCCAGCCTGGAACTCGGCGCCCTTGACCTTCCAGAGCACCGACTCGACGCGGCTCCAGGGTCCCATCACGCGCTCGAGAGCGGCCAGGAACTCCGCGCGGTCCACGCTGCGCGCATCGTCGGCGCGATAGCTCGTGCGCGTGATCGAAAGCGGCAACGCTTTCTCTTCCTTCACGGTGAGCTCCGCCAGCGCGTGTCCGCGGAAGTTCGGCGTGAACCACTCGCGCGCAAGCTCGAACTCACGGCGGCGCAGCTTGTCGGCCAAATCCAGCAGCCGATCCGCGACTCCCTCGGAGAGGTCCTCCACGACTTCCAGGCGCGCAATCCGCGCATCGGGATCGGGGATCACGAGCGGCGCATCCTGGGCCGGTGCAGCCGTTGCCAGAAAAACGAGAGCGGCCGCGACGTGCGTTCGGCGCCTGAGCATCCAGTCATGCTAATCGATTTCAGCACACGGGCGCACGGGTGAAACCGGACGCTGCACGGGAGCAAGCGCCTGGTGGCGGCGTGCGCGCTCCGACGCCGCAGCTTGACTTCGGTCAAGGTGCCGCAGGCGCTGACGGACGATCCTTCTGAGTACTGGCCGTCGCTTCCAGAAGGAGCGCGCCCAGCAGAGGAACCCGTCATGAGACCCACTGAGATCCTGTCCGCCGAGCACCGCGTCATCGAGCAAGTCCTGGATTGCCTCGAGAAGATCGCCGAGGGCGCGCAACGCTGTGGCGTACTCGACGTCGACGCGAGCGGCAAGGTCCTGAGCGTGCTCAAGACCTTCGCCGACGAGTGTCACCACGGAAAGGAAGAGCGCCGCCTCTTCCCGAAGCTGCATGAGCGCGGCCTGCCGACCAGCGTCGGTCCGGTGGCGGTGATGCTCGAAGAGCACGACGTCGGACGCGCGCACATCCGCGGTATGGAGAGCGCGATGCGCGCGCTGAGCGGCGGCGATCGCGACTCGCTACGCACATTCGTCGATCACGCGTTTCACTACGTCGAGCTCCTGCGCGCGCACATCGCCAAGGAAGACAACATCCTCTTTCCGATGGCCGAAGCGGTGCTGACGGACGCCGATCGCAGGGAGCTACTCGAGTCGTTCGCGCAAGTCGAAGCCACGGAGCTCGGCATCGGCACGCACGAAAAGATGCTGCGGATCGCGGACGAGCTCGCGGAACGTTTCGGCGTGACGAGGGCTGTCGGGCGCAGCGCGGCGGCGTTCGCCGGCTGCTGCCATCACGCTCCCGCTCCCGGCTCGCAGTGCGCTCAGTGATCGCCTTGGCCCCCAACATGCGCGCAGCGCGACGAGCGGGGTCGCGCCGCGCACGCGTCGCGCATCGACTTCCCACTGCGTGTCGATCGCGCGCACACGACGCATACGAATCGGTTCGAGCGCGGATGCCCACCTGTGCGTATCCACCGCGAGTCGCCGATTGGGTCGACTGATGAAGCGAGGTCTGTGTCGCGTGAGGACTCCAGCAATGGCAACTCTGCAATCCAAGTCGTGGCTCGCGAGCATCGCGACTGTCCTTGCCTGCGCCGCGTGCGAAGCAACCGATCCCGCTCCGCGTCCGTCGCCGCCTTCCTCTCCGCCCGCGCCGCGCGCCGCAGCACTCGAGTCGGCTCCCGTGAAAGCGTCCGCGCACGCGCTCGCACGCGGTCGAGAGCTCTACGACGCTCAATGCGCCGTTTGCCACGGCGCACAAGGTCGCGGTGACGGCACGGCCTCGTATCTCTTGTCTCCGAAGCCGCGCGACTTCTCGAGCGGCCGCTTCCGGCTCGTCTCGACCGACAACGGCGTGCCGAGCGACGCGGATCTTGTCGCGACGTTGCGGCGCGGCATGCCCGGATCCGCGATGCCGCCCTGGGAGTGGATGAGCGGCGCCGATCTCGCGAGCCTCGCGCAGTACGTGCGCGAACTGGCGGTGACGGGCAAGGCGCAGACCATGCTGGCCAAGGCGCAGGAGGAAGAAGAAGAGCTCTCGCAGGACGAAGCGCTGGCGATCGCCACGGGCCAGCTGCAACCCGGAACTCCGCTCGCGCTTGGGAAGGACGTCGAATCGAGCGCACAGGCGCTCGCGCGAGGCCGGCAGCTCTTCGTGCAGACGTGTGCGCTGTGTCACGGACTCGACGGACGCGGGCAGGGCGTCAAGAACCAATGGAACGAGGACGGCACACCCAACCAACCGCGAGATCTCACGGCGGGCATCCTTAAAGGCGGATCGACGGAGCGCGACATCGCGTGCCGAATCCGCGCCGGACTCCCCGGCAGCCCAATGCCCGCTACCACTTCCTACTCGGACGAGGAGTTGCGTTCCCTCGCCGCGTACGTCCGCACGCTGATTCCCGCCGGTTCGGAGACGCTCGATCGACTCGCGCGTCAGACCATCCGCGTGACGCGCACGCACGAGGCGCTGCCGCGCGCACCCGCCGATCCGGCCTGGAACGACGCGCAGGAAGCCTACGTCGGTTTGATGCCGCTGTGGTGGCGTGACGCGCGCGTGAACGGCGTGCGGCTGCGTGCGCTCCACGACGGACGCACGCTCGCCGTGCGGCTGACCTGGGAAGACGCGACGCGCGACGAGGAGATCTTGGGGCAATCGACGTTCACAGATGCCGCAGCGCTCCAATTCTCGGCCCTCGCGGATGCGCCGCTCTTCACGATGGGCTCCACGAACTTCCCCGTGAACATCTGGCAGTGGAAGGCCGCTTGGGAGCGCGATCTGCAATCGGTCCGCGACGTGGTCGATCGCTTTCCGAGCACGCCGAGCGACACGTACGCCCACGTGGCGACGGCGGACGAGGCGATGTACCTGACCGCTCGCGCGGTTCACAACATCCAGTCGGTGGAACGACGCACGAACGCGGGTGAGGCGCTCAAAGCGGAAGGCTTCGGAACGCTCGCTCCGCTTGTCGGCGGTGCTCCGCTCACCGCCAGCGGAACTTGGAACGAAGGCTTCTGGGAGGTCGTGTTCGTGCGCGAGATGTCGTCGGACACGGCGCGCGCGATCTCATTCGCGCCGGGCGCGCGCGTGTACGTCGCTCTGGGAGTGTGGAACGGTTCGGCCGCGGACCGCAACGGCCAGAAGTCGGTCACCGTGTGGCACGCGCTCGCGCTCGACCCGTAGGAGATCGCCATGAGTCTAGATCGCCGGCAATTCCTCAGCTTGGCTGCACTGGGCACGACGCTCTCGGCCGCTGCGACGCAATCGCGCTGGATGTGGGCCTTCAGCGCGCAGGGAACGCACAACCCACTGACCGGCTGGCCGGCGCGGGACTGGGAGAAGATCTACCGCGATCAGTATCGCTACGACTCGAAGTTCGACTGGGTGTGCTCGCCCAACGACACGCACGCGTGTCGCGTGACGGCGTACGTGCGCAACGGCGTCATCATCCGCATGGGCGCGGATTATCGGTACCAGAACTACAGCGACCTCTACGGCAACAAGGCGACCGCGAACTGGAATCCGCGCCAGTGCGCCAAGGGCTACACCTTCCACCGCGTGGTGTACGCGCCGTACCGACTCAAGTACCCGCTGATCCGCGAGGGTTGGAAGCGTTGGGCGGACGACGGGTTCCCGCATCTCACCGAGGAACTGCGTTCCAAGTACAAGTTCGACGCGCGCGGGTCGGATCACTTGGTGCGCATCGCTTGGAACGACGCGTTCCGCTACATCGCGCAGGGCTACCAGTCCATCGCGCGTACGTACAGCGGCGCCGAGGGCGCGGAGCGACTGCGCGCGCAAGGCTACGAGCCCGAGATGATCTCGGCCATGGACGGTGCCGGAACGCGGACACTCAAGTTCCGCGGTGGAATGGGATTGCTCGGCGTGCTCGGCAAGTACGGCGCGTATCGCCTGTCGAACTCGATGGCGCTGCTCGACGTCGGGATCCGCGGCGTGAAACCGAGCGATGCCAAGGGCGGCCGCGTGTGGTCGAACTACACCTGGCACGGCGATCAAGCGCCGGGACACCCGTGGGTGCACGGCCTGCAGGCCTCCGACTGCGACTTCAACGACCTGCGCTCGTCCAAGCTGATCATCATGGACGGCAAGAACCTGGTCGAGAACAAGATGACCGACTCGCACTGGTTCATCGAGTGCATGGAGCGCGGCGGGAAGATCATCGTGATCGCGCCGGAGTACGGTGCGCCGTCGTCGAAGGCCGACACGTTCATCCCCATCCGGCCGAGCACGGACGCGGCGCTGTTCTTGGGCGTCACGCGCTTGATGATGGAGCGCGGCTGGTACGACGAGGCCTTCGTGAAGGGCTTCACGGACTTCCCGCTGCTCGTGCGCACCGACAACTTGCAACGTCTGCGCGCAGCGGACGTGTTCCCGAACTACTGCTCGGCGCTCTCGCCCGAAGGCGCGAGCATGAAGCTCCAGCACTTCGAGAAGGAGCACCACGAGAAGCTGGGCGACTTCGTGGTCTTCGACAAGAAGAGCGACGGTCTCAAGGCCGTCACGCGCGACGACGTCGGCGCGAAGCTCGCGGAGCGGGGCATCGATCCGGAGCTGGACAAGACGCTGACCGTAGAGATCGACGGAAAGCCGGTCGAAGTGGCGACGCTGTGGACGCTCTACAAGCTGCACCTCGCCGACTACGACCTCGATACGGTCCACGAGATCACGCACACCCCCAAGCACATGATCGAGGAACTGGCGCACGACATCGCCACGATCAAGCCGGCCGCGATCCACCAGGGCGAAGGCATCAATCACTGGTTCCACGCCACGGAGATGAACCGCGCCGTGTACCTGCCGTTGATGCTCACCGGCAACATCGGCAAGCCCGGAACGGGAGCGCACACCTGGGCCGGCAACTACAAGGCGGCTCTGTTCCAGGGCTCGGACTGGAGCGGGCCCGGCTTCAAGGGCTGGGTCGCCGAGGACCCGTTCGCGCCCAACCTCGATCCGGCGGCGCACGGGAAAGAGGTCAAGGTCCACGGCTACGCGCGTGACGAAGAGCCGGCCTACTGGAACCACGGCGACAGGCCGCTGATCGTCGAAACGCCCAAGTACGGCCGCGTCGTGATCACGGGTCAGACGCACATGCCGTCGCCGACCAAGGCGCTGTTCTTTTCCAATGTGAACCTCTTCAACAATGCGAAGCACGCCTACGCGATGCTGAAGAACACGAACCCGAAGATCGAGATGATCGTCTCGGCCGACATCCAGATGACGGCCTCGGTGGAGTACGCGGACCTCG
>JANLUN010000186.1:0-2935 GCA_031363505.1 Planctomycetota bacterium
GCCGAGCTCGACGGCGTGACCGACGTCGACGAAGACGGTCTCGCCGCCAATGTCGGTGCGCGGTTCTGGCTCACCGACAAGTTCGAGTTGAACGGCGAAGTGGAATGGCTCGACCTCGACGAGAGCGACATGGGCGTCGGCGCGGGTGTGCGCTGGTACCTCATGGAGCGGATCAGCCTCGGACTCGGCGTCGAGACGCTCGACAGCGACGAGACCTACACCGTCGGCGCGCGCTTCTCGTTCTGAGCGAAGCGACGCGCTGAGTCGTCCAGCGAACGAACCGGACTCATCGGGCGTGTCGATGCAGTGCTGCGAGAGCAGCGGCATCGACCGCCGATCGAGTCCGGCTCGCTTTCGCGGAGCATCGTTGCGGCCATCCATCGTCGCGACGTCGCGTCGCTACGGGGTGTCGCCACGACGCGTCGCTGCGGCAGGCAATCGCGCAGGGGCGGGCGCACCAGCGCTCCGCGGCCAGCGCGTTCCCCTCCGCCCACGCGGATCCGCGAACGCCGTCGTTGCCCTCAGCAATGGGGCCTCGACAAGCGAGGCCTGACGAGTGTGCCGCGTAACGCGCGCCGCGATCAGCGGGCATCTCGACGCAGGATCGCCCGCGTGTAGAGCAACTCGAAGCTGTGCCGCTGCACGTTCTCGTGCGACTTCGATCCGGGCAAGGTCGTGACGACGGCGATGTCGCACCCGGCGCGGGCGGCATCGGCGAGCCTCCGCTCGAGCAGCGCCGTCTGCACCCCCTTTCGGCGGTGCGCAGGCAACGTCGCGGCGCCGCAGAGCTGCGCGACTCCGCCCGCGGCGCGCATGCTCGCGCCGCCCGCCGGAATCCCGCCGAGACGCGCGAGGTAGCGCATGTAGCCGCGCGCTTCGGTCGTGTCGCGCACGATGCGCTCGAGCACGGCTCGCGGGAAGCTCTCGTGCGACGCGACGCCCTGCGCGTCGGGCGCCGCGAACCCGCTCACGACGACGTCGATCCACGTCTCGAGTTCCTCGTCGCCCGATTCCGCGACGGCGAGCTCCACACGTTCACGCGATGCGATGTGCGCGCCGAGTGCGCGTCCGAGGACGTCTTCGAATCCCACGAGTGCGTAGCCTCGCCGAGTGAGCAGCTCTCCGATCCCGGCCTCCGCCAAGCTGCAGAGCTCGACTTGCACCGCTGATCCGCGACTGCCGAACTCCGACTCGACTCGCTCGAGCTCGCTCGCGGACGGCAATCCGCCGAAGCCGAGTCCGACGACCTTCGTGAGCGGCGATTCGGCACCGGAAAACGCGGCGATTCCGCCCGCGATCGCGAAGCTGAACGCATTTTCGACGCCGATTCGCCGACGGATCGCCGCGGTGCAATCCTCGACCAATCCACACTCGGCGCGCTCGATGCGCGCGGTTAGTTGGGTACTCGCGAACAACATGAACGCCAATGTGCCCGATTTCACGGCGCAGGCGAAGCCGTTCGTCGTGTTGTCGTCGTCGGTCAGCCAGAGGTGTGTCGCACCCGTGTTCGCGCGAGTCGGCCAGTACCGTGAATTACGGATGTCGAATGCGGCGCGGACGTCGACCGGATCGCAAACCGACGATTCGCATAAGAGACGTGCCGGGTGCGACACCGTTTCTTGATCGACCGCGGTAGCATCGACCCTCGGAAGCGCGTCTGGCACTCTCTGTCGCGCACCGAATCGTTTCCTGAGAGGACGTACGTCATGCAATGGCGAGGCGGCAGATTGAGCACAAACGTCGACGACCGTCGCCGACGTGGAATTCCGGGCGGCAAGGGGCTCGGATTGATCGGGATCCTCATCGCGCTCGCTGTCGCGTGGATGACGGGCGATCCGCGAGCGCTGTTCGGCGCGATCTCGGGAGCCGCGTCGAGCCCCGCGGCCGACACTTCGCCGCCGACGGCGGAAGAGGAAGCGGTCGCGAACTTCATGCGCGGCGTGCTCGCTTCTACGGAAGACGTCTGGAACGAGCAGCTTCCTCGTTACGGAACGGAGTATCGCGAACCGACGCTCGTGCTGTTCCGCGATGCCGTCGAATCCGCATGCGGAATCCAGGGGTCGGCGACGGGCCCGTTCTATTGCCCGCGCGACGAGCAGCTGTACCTCGACCTGTCGTTCTTCGAGGAGATGGAGCGCAAGCTCGGCGCGCCCGGTGATTTCGCGCAGGCGTACGTCATCGCGCACGAAGTGGGGCACCACGTGCAGCGGCTTCTCGGAATCGAGAGCGACGTGCGTGCTGCGCAACAGAAAGCCGGCGAGGTGCAGGCCAACGATCTGTCGGTGCGGATGGAGCTGCAGGCCGACTTCCTCGCCGGCATGTGGGCGCATCACGCCGATCTCATGGCCGGAGTGATCGAACCCGGCGATACGGAGGAGGCGCTGAACGCCGCGACGCAGATCGGCGACGACAATCTCCAGAAGCGATCACAAGGCCGCGTGGTTCCGGAGAGCTTCACGCACGGCACGTCCGCTCAGCGTGTGCGATGGTTCAAGCGCGGGCTCGAAACGGGAGACCTGCGGCAGGGCGACACATTCTCCGCGCGCGACTTGTGAGCCGAGCGGGCGACCGTGACGATGCGCGATCGCGATCGGCACGGATGCGCCCGCACACGGCGCCCTTCTGGGGCACCGCGGCAGCCCCCGCGTTGACCGCTCGAGCCATTGGCTGGACAATGACCTGATCGCGACGCGCTCGTCGAGCTTCATTCCGGTGGGCGCGCTAGCGGGGAGATCCTTGCGTTGGAGTCGGAATGGATC
The DNA here is from genome assembly GCA_031363505.1 of Planctomycetota bacterium. GTDB lineage: Bacteria > Planctomycetota > UBA1135 > UBA1135 > JANLUN01. The sequence goes on from JANLUN010000186.1 coordinate 2,760, forward strand.
ACGACCTCCACGATTCTGGGGGGGTTGCGCGATTTCGCGGATCGCGGCGCGTGGGAGCATTTCGTCTCACGGTTCCGGACTCCGATCGTTCACCTCGCGATCGGCCAAGGGCTGAAGCCGGCAGACGCCGAAGACGTTGCGCAAGAGAGCTTGCTGGCCTTCGCGGACGGCTTTCG
>JANLUN010000222.1:0-1990 GCA_031363505.1 Planctomycetota bacterium
CCCTCGAGCAGTGGGATTGCTTCACGGAGCTCAGCTGTCTCGATGCACAGGGTGAAGTCGTGGCCAGCACGTACTACCCCAACATCGGATCGACCGTCGAGCTCTCCGCGGAGACTCGGCGAGCACTGACCGAAGGTGGAAGGGCTCATGTGCTCCGCGAGGGTCAGTTCTTCGCGCTCACCGTTCCGGTCTACTACAAGTTCGATGAGCGCGAGTTGATTGGGTTCTTCCGCGTGAAGGCGGAGCTCGCGACGCTGCTCGTCGACGAGCACATGTCCCTTTCGAGGCTCACCACGGACGACGGCGAAGTCCTCGCCGAGCGCGAGGTGTCCAAGGTCCACGCAGTCGGAAGCGAGACGCTCTCCAATCATGTACACGCGTGGGGAAGCGCTGACCTTACGCTGAAAGCGGTTCCCCTCGACATGCCACCGGGCTTGAACGACCCGCGCTGGAAGGTCGCGATCGCGGAGTGCAACCCGGAACTCCTCGTCGAAGGCGCCGTCCTCAGGCAGATGGTTGTCTTGCTGACGTCCGGAACCGCTGGCTTGGTCCTCGCTCTCGTGCTCCTTTTCTCGCTGTTCGAGGGTCGCCTGATCGACCGGCTGGCCGACCGCGCCAGAGAACTCGGCCTGCTCAACGCGAAACTCGATCGCTCGCGTTCCGACCTCGTGAAGGCCGCGCGCATCGCGGGCATGTCCGAGGTCGCGACGGGGATCCTGCACAACGTCGGAAACACACTGAACAGCCTGACGACCGCGGCTCACCAAGTCGACGACGCGTTACGGGCCGGCAGGCTCTCGAACCTTCAGCAACTGGTCGCCGTTCTCGAGCAGGAGGAGGACGAGTTCGCTGCGGCAATTCGTACGCACTCGAAAGGGACCGCCTTCGTCGCCTATCTTTCAGAGCTGTCGAAGTCGCTGGAATCGGATCAGGTTCGCGCGCGAGATGAGCTCGGGTGCGTGCAGTCCAGCATCGATCAGATCAAGGCGCTCGTGAGTTCGCAGCAGCAACTGGTCACGCGATCGAGTGTCCGGGAGCCGACCGCTCCCTGTGAGCTGATGGAGGGCGCTCTCGTCATCAGCGGCCAAGCGCTCGGAGCTCCGAACGGAGTCCGAATCGAACGCGACTTCGAGGCCATGCCCGACGTGCTCATCGAGAAGCACCGGGTGATCGAAATCCTCGTCAACTTGATCAACAACGCGCGGCATGCGCTGGAAGCGACGACCCAAACACAATCCACTCTCGCGCTGCGCATCCGTGCACCGGAGGAGCACACGATTCAATTGCAGGTGATCGACAACGGCGTGGGCATCCCGGCGGAGAACCTGGTCAAGATCTTCCACCATGGCTTCAGCACCAGGCCGGGCGGCAATGGCTTCGGATTGCACGCCTCGATCAACGCCGCGCGGGAGCTCGGCGGCTCGCTCACCGTGGAGAGCCCGGGTCACGGTCGTGGCGCGACGTTCACGCTGGAACTGCCCATCGAGCCCGCGCCGGTGCTGACTGCGTAGTCCGGAAGGCAGCGGCGGAAGAGGCTCGGGCGATCAGAAGACGACGGACGCCTGCAGCACGACGGTGTCCGTTTCGGAGTCGTCGTCCCCTGGCGGCGCGTCGAACTCCGCGCGCTCGTACGCGATCGTGAGCGCGACGTGCTTGCCGAGATCGTAGCGCACTCCGAAGGCGTGCGTGAAACCGTCGTCGGTGTCATCGAAGTACGTGTTCAGATCGCTGCGAGTGACCGCGTCGACGCGCGCGTAGGGCGTCCAGTTCCCGAAGTGGCGCCCGACCTGGACGTACCAGCCGCTTGAGTCGGCGGAGACTCCCGCCTCCTCCTGGTCGATCCAGAAGTACTCGCCCATCATCTCCCAGCGAGTGTCCGTGAAGGCGCAATAGACGTTCGTGATCTGCTCGTCGATGTGACCATGGATGCTCCCCAGGGTGGCGTCCGTGTTCTCGGGAATGTCGTCCACGTAGATGCCGCCGCCCACGC
>JANLUN010000228.1:0-3711 GCA_031363505.1 Planctomycetota bacterium
ACGAAGTCCGCGTGGAAGTGCGTCAGGAACACATGGCGGATCGACAAGCCGGCGCGCGCGGCCTCGTCGACGTACTGATCGACGTCGCGCTGCGGATCGATCACGACGGCGTGCTTCGTCGATTCGTCACCGACGAGATACGAAGCGTGCGCCAGACAGCCGAGGTAGTACTGCTTCAGGATCATTTCGTCGCCGCTCCGATCTCTTCGTCTGAATGGTAGCGTCCATGAAGTAGGACTCTAGAATCCGCCGCCAAATGGCCCCTCCGGGATCGGCAGCTTCAGGCGATGCGCGCGAAGCTGCGCCGCGGAAGGCGATACTCGCCGTGTTGGTGGGTGTGTGCGTGCTCGCGGCGGTGCTGCGCCTGGCGGGCGTCGACCGACTGCTCCCGCATCTGCCCGAGCCGGATACCTTCCTCGTGCTCCAGATGCAATCGCTGCGTCACGACCCGGCGATGATTCCGCACGAGGAGTTCTACGAGCGCTATCCGCTGCTCATCGCGCGGTCGCTGGCGCTCCTGCCGTTCGAGCTGCCGTCCGAGCACATCGATCCGGCGGCATCGGCAAGCGAGCACCTGCGCGCCGCAGCGCGCCCGTATGTCGAGGTGCGCACGCTCAGCGCGCTGATGGGCGTGCTGCTCGTGCCGCTGACGTGGTTCCTCGCGCGTCGCTTCCTGGGCGCCGGCGGAGCGCTATGGGCGGCGTTCTTCGTCGCGACGAGCGCGCTGCACATCCTTTATTCGCAGCAGGGCCGGCCGCACGTGACCCACGCGACGTTGGCGCTCGGCGCCGTGCTCGCGGCGCTCGCGTTCCACGACCGGCCGACATGGGTTCGTGCGCTGCTCGCCGCGGCGGCGGCCGGTCTCGCACTCGCTGCCCTGCAGAGCGGTGCGTTCGCGCTCGCTCCGCTCGCCGTCGCACTGTGGCTCTCACCGATGCGCGGCGGCGACCGCGGCGGGTACGTGCGTCGCGCGGTTCGCGCTGGGGTCGCGGTCGTCGTCGCGCTCGCGCTCGCGGCGCCGTTCTATCCGACGCTTCCGACCATCGAGAACGGCCGCATCGTGCTCGCGCAGCGCGGCGGACACACGATGGATCTCGATCGCTTCAACGGCGCGGGGCTGTGGCGATCGGTGCATCTCTTGTGGATGCACGATCCGCTGCTCGTCGTGCTCGGCGGCGCGGGCGCGCTCGTCGTCCTCATCTGCGCCGCGCAGCGCTTCCGTTCGTGCGACGCTCGCGCGCGCGAAGCGGCGTGCATCGTGCTCGCGTACGTCGTCCCTTATGGACTCGTGATCGCGCTGCAATCGACGATCTACGATCGCTTCTTGATCCCGCTCTTGCCTTACATCGCAGGCGCATCGGCCGCGTTGATCGTGTGGGTGTTCGAGTCCGCTGCACGGACGTTGCACGCAGGTATCGTTCGCAAGGTCGTGCTCGGCGGCTCCGCGCTGCTCGTCGCCGCGTTTCCGGCGACCATCGCGCTCCATTACTCGACCGTCGCCGTCGCGCCCGACACGCTCGAGCAGAGCGCGGCTTGGTTCGCGGGCGGTTGGCGCGACGACGCGGGGAATCCCGATCCAGAGCGGGGCGCGATCGCGACGAGCGCGATCCTCAATCTCCCGCTGCTCTATTCGCCGAACGCGCTCGCGCTCGATACCGCCGACCCCGGGGGCGCGATGGCGCCTTGGCTGGCGTATCAACGTCTGATTCGGACGCCGGAGGGTGCGCGCGATCGCTACGACATCCGAGTCTTTCCGTCGGAGCTCGCGCTCGAGTCCGGAGACAAAGCCCAAGGGGCTTCGCGTCGCTGGATCGAGTCGGTTCACCCGCAGTACGCGGTGCTCGAGCTCACGCCGAAGATGGTGTTCATCCCGGCGCTCGCGGAGCTGCGCGAGGCGGTCCTCGAGCGCGGCACGCTCGTGTTCCGATCGAGCGGCGACGAGCCGAGCGTGCCGTTCCAGGGTCCGATCAACTACCAAGACGTGAAGAACTTCGTCCCGCGTATCCTTTCGGCGCGCGCGTTCGGCCCGGGGATCGAGATCTATCGCTTGACGTGGTGAGCGTCGCGCTGCTCTCGCAGTTGCCCATGCTCGGATCCAGGGCTATTCTTCCGCGGCCCGTACGCGTCTTGGCGCGCCCGCCGACGCTCGATCGTCCCGTCCCTTGTTCCCCGACGTGCCCTCGCCGGCTCCCACTCCGACTGACGTCACTTCGGGCGCGCCGACGGTCGTCTGCACGCTGCCGACGTACAACGAGTCGGGCAACATCCTCGCGCTCTCGCGCGAGCTCCTCGCGCTCGGGCCTGGATTTCACGTCCTGGTGATCGACGACGACTCACCGGATGGAACGTGGAAGATCGTCGCCGCGGAGGCGCGGCGTGAGCCGCGACTCCATCTCATCCACCGGACGAGCGACAAGGGCCGCGGCCGCTCGGGTCGCGACGGATTCGTCGAGGCGCTGCGTTTGAAGGCGCGCGTCGTGATCGAGATGGACGCCGACTTCTCGCACCAGCCGCGCTACATTCCGGCCTTGATCCGTCGCTTGAACAGCGGGCCCACGACGGTCGGGCTCGTGCTTGGATCGCGTGCCGTCGCCGGGGGAAAAGACGCCGATCGCGGGCTGACCCGCCGCTGCATCACGAAGGCCGCCAACGCGTACATCCGACTCTTGCTCGGCGTCCGCGTGAAGGACTGCAACTCGGGCTTTCGATGTTGGAGCCGCGCGACGCTCGAGGCGATCCACGTCGAGAACACGTTCTCTCCGGGGCCGGCGATCGTGCAGGAGCTGCTCTTCAAGACGGCGCGCGCGGGCATCGGAATCGCGGAAGTCCCGATCGAGTTCGCGAATCGCGCGCACGGCCAATCGACGCTGACGATGCGCAAGCTGCTCGAAGGCTACACCGCGGTCCTGCGCCTCCGGTGGATGAGCTGGACCGGCCGGATATGAGGTCGGCGCGAGCAACGCCGTGGGGAGCGCTCGCCGTCGCGCTCGCGCTGTACGTCGCACTGCGCGCGCTCGTCCTCTACACCGCGTTCGACGACACGGCGCTGCCCGCGTACGAGCTCTATCCGATGGGCACGATGGCGGAGCTCGCGCACCGCGACGTCGACATCCCGCTGCGCTACTTCTACGACAATGCCGCGGGCCAGATCTTGATGGGGCAGTTGACGCGCCCGTACTTCGCGATCTTTGGACCGAGCTATCTTGCGTTGAAGCTCGTGCCGGCGACGCTGGGTTTGTTGACGCTCGTCCTCGTGTTCGCGCTTCTATCGGAACACTTCGGTCGCATTGCCGCCGCGCTCGGCTCCGTGTTCTTCGCGCTCGCGCCGACGGTGCTCGTGAAGTACTCGGTCACGAACTCGGGGAACCACTTCGAGAACCTGTTCTTCACGACGCTCGCGATCTTCGCGTCCTACCGCTTCCACAAGAGCGGCACGCGCGCGTGGCTCATCGCATCGGGGTTCACGGCGGGCCTCGCGCTGTTCGTCTTCCTCGGCGCGTTGATCCCCGTCGGCTTGCTCGCGGGAACGCACGTCCTCATCCGCGGGGTGCGCCGCTCGCTCGGCGATGTCGCGTGGGCTGCGGGTGGATTCCTCGTCGGCATCGCGCCGCTCGTCGCGATCAATGCGGCGACGGGCGCGCGCGGCCTGGGATTCTTGGGCGCGAAGTTCAGCTCGGGAGAAACCGGCCGCGGCGACGCTCTGTCGCGCGC